>CAIUDO010000652.1 GCA_903897935.1 uncultured Pseudomonadota bacterium | reverse complement strand
GGCGGCTCGGTGAGCGCGGCCTGGTCGCTCAGCTCGACGGCCAGCGGGACGATGTCGTCGCGCCAGGCGATCGCGGCGTCGCCGACCTCGAGCGTGCCGTCGTGCACCTTGGCGGCGACGACGAGCACCCGATCGGCGAGCAGGCCGTTCGCCTGGAGCAAGGGCGCGATCTCGGCGATGTAGGCCGGAGCGGTGCGCGCGACCGGCGACACGCAGGCAGGGAGCACGGCGAAAGCGAGCAACACGGGGCGCATGGCGGCGGGGTAAGGCCTTTGCGGAGGCGCGGCAACGCCCGAGGTTGCGAGAAACCGCGCGAGGCCATAAGGGCGCGCGGCTCAGGGAGTGCTGCGCTCGTCATGCGTCTCGTGGTCGAAGAGATTCGGGAAGAACGAAGCGTCTCTGTCCCGTTCGACCTCAACGAGCCATGGGCTCGCAAGGCGGTCGCCCACGGGATGGACGCGTCGCCGGCGTCGCTGGAGGGGCACCTCGAGGTGTCCCGTTCGGGCGTCAACGTGCGCGTCACGGGCGCGCTCTCGGCGTCCGCCACCGTCCAGTGCGCGCGCTGCACGGTCCCGGTCAGCATCACCATCGAGGCGCCGGTCGACCTCGCGTACGTGCCGGTCACCGTCCCCGAAGGTGGGCACCCCGAAGAGAAGCAGTTGGAAGAAGACGAGCTCGATCTCGGCTTCTACACCGACGGCGCCCTCGACCTCGCGGACGTGCTGTCCGAGGCGGTCGCGCTCGAGCTGCCGATCCAGGTCGTCTGCGAAGACACGTCGTCGTGCGAGGCGCGCACCGCCGCCTTGCTCGCCGCGTCCGCCCCTGATGTCGGGCACCCCGCCTTCCAGGCGTTGCGTTCCTTTTCCCGTTAAGCACGCCGGCTCACCAGCCGGAGGCGGCGAGACCGCCGGAGGATTCCCATGGCCGTCCCCAAGAAGCGCACGTCCCGTATGCGCCGCGACTCGCGGCGCGCGCACGACTTCCTGACCTTCGCCGCCGCCGTCGAGGCCTGCCCGTCCTGTGGCGCTCCGAAGCTGCGCCACAACCTGTGCTCCGAGTGTGGCATGTACCGCGGCCGCCAGATCGGGCCCGCCGGCGAGACGCCGTCCGCGGAGTGAAGCGAGGTCGCGCGCCGGCGCCCGCGTCGGCTCCGCTGATCGCCCTCGACGTGATGGGCGGCGACGCGGCGCCGGAGGTCATCGTCGCCGGAGGCCTGCGCGCTCACGCCGCTGGCCTGTCCGTCGTGCTGGTTGGCGACAGCGCGCGCATTTCGCCGATGTTACCGGCAGGCGCGGCGATCGGCGTACTCCATGCGCCCGAGGCGCTCGAGATGCACGACGCGCCGACGGCGGTGCGCGGCCGTCCCGAGTGCGCGCCGCGGGTCGCGCTACGGGCGGTCGCCCAGGGGCGCGCCGCCGCCGCGGTGTCGTGCGGGAACACGGGGGCCACCATGGTCTCCGCGATGCTTGAGCTGCCTGCCGTGCCGGGCATCACCCGGCCCGCGGTCGCCGTGTTGTTGCCGCGCTCGGACGGTGGGCGCTTGATTCTGCTCGACGCCGGGGCCAACGCCGACTGTCGGCCCGAGCACCTGGTCGGGTTCGCCGCGCTCGGCGCCGCGTACGCCCGCGCGCTCGGGGTGCCGACGCCGCGGGTCGGGGTGCTGTCGAACGGGCACGAGGCCGGCAAAGGCACCGCGCTCACCCGCGCGACGCTGGCCGAGCTCGAGGCGGCGGTGGACCCCGGCCGGGTGATCGTGGGCAACGTGGAGCCCCACGCCGCGCTCGCCGGAGGCTGCGACGTGCTCGTGTGTGACGGCTTCGTAGGCAATGTGTTGCTTAAGGGCGTCGAAGCAGCGGCGGAGACGGTGGTCGCGCTGCTCAAGCAGGAGGTCGCGCGCCGGATGTCGGCCCGCATCGGCGCCGCCTTGCTGGTGCGTTCGCTCGGGGCCGCGCGCGACCGGATCGCCTGGAGCGCCCAAGGCGGCGCCTTGTTGCTCGGTGTGCGCGGGGTCGTCGTGGTGGGGCACGGTCGCGCCGACGCCGCGGCGGTGCACGCCGCCGTCCGCCTCGCGCACGACGCCGCGTCCGCCGGCCTGGTCGAGGCGGTCGACGCATCGTTCCCGGCCACGTGACCCGGCATTGCTGGAGACGGGGCGCGTGCTATACCGGTCGCCCGTCGCGGGTCAGCGGGCCCGTCGACCGAATCGTCATCCTCGGAGACCCCTCATGAACCACGAAGAGATCGCTCAGAAGGTCCAGGACATCATCGCCGAGAGCCTCGGCGTCGCCCGGGCCGATGTCGTGCCGAGCGCGGCGTTCATCACCGATCTGAACGCGGACTCGCTGGACGTGGTCGAGCTCGTCATGGCGATCGAGAAGGAGTTCGATCTCGAGATCCCGGACACCGAGGCCGAGAAGATCCGCACCGTGCAAGACGCGATGGACTACATCGTCGCGCACGCCGGCTGAGCGCGCCCGACGGCGTCGCCGCGCTGAGGCGCGCCCGCGTGAACCCGTCGTGCTCGAGAGGAGGCTGGCATGCGTCGGGTGGTGATCACCGGCCTTGGTGCGGTCACTCCTTGTGGCAACGACGTTGAGAGCACCTGGCGTTCGATGGTCGAGGCCCGTTCGGGCGTCGGCCCTATCACCAGGTTCGACGCTGCTTCGCGCGGCCCTGGCGGCGGCGTGGGCGCGCTCGGGGTGTCGGTGGCCGGCGAGGTCCGGGACTTCCCGGGCGTCGATCTGCTCGGGGATCGTACGGTCCGGCGCAACGGCAGGTTCGTCCAGTATGCGCTGGTCGCGGCCGACGAGGCGATGCGTGACGCTGGGCTGATCTCCCCGGGATCGTCCGACCATGACGTCGATCCGGAGCGCCTCGGCGTGTACGTCGGGTCGGGGATCGGTGGGCTGCCCGAGATCGTCGACGGTGTGCGCACGTGGCTCGAAGAGGGCGCCGGTGCGCTGTCGCCGTTCTTCATCCCGCGCTGCTTGGTCAACCTGGCCACCGGCCAGATCGCGATCCGGTACCGCGCGCGTGGGCCGAGCCTGGTGGTCGCGACGGCGTGCGCGGTCGGCAACCACAGCGTCGGCGAGGCGTGGCGCGCGATCCGGTGTGGTGACGCCGACGTCGTGCTCGCCGGCGGCACCGAAGCCAGCCTCGTCCCGTTGGCGCTCGCCGGCTTCGGGGCGATGCGGGCGTTGTCCCGGGGCACCGACGCGACGGCGTCGCGGCCGTTCGACCGCAGCCGGGACGGCTTCGTCATGGGTGAGGGCGCGGGCGTGCTCGTGCTGGAGTCCGAGGACCGCGCGCGTGCGCGGGGTGCTCGGATCTACGCCGAGATCACCGGGTACGCCCTCACGACGGACGCGCACCACGTCACGGCGCCGGACCCGGACGGGGAGGGCGCCGCGCGCTGCAT
>CAIUDO010000651.1 GCA_903897935.1 uncultured Pseudomonadota bacterium | reverse complement strand
CCGCCGACGACACGCTCACCTGCGTCGGCGTCGGCTCCTTCGACGCCGACGGCGACCCGGACCGGTCGACCCTGCAGTGGACGGTCAACGGAGCGGCCGCGGGCACGTCGCCGACGCTGTCGTCGGGGTTCGGCGGCGGCGACATCGTCGCGTGCACCGTCACGCCGAACGACGGCGCGGTCAGCGGCACCGCGCGCACCACGCAGGTCGTGGTCGGGAACACCGCGCCGACGGTCGCTTCGGTGTGGATCGCGCCGGATCCGGCGTACGCCGGCGACGTGTTGTCGTGCTCGTGGGCCGGCTTCGACGATCCCGACGGCGATCCCGACCTCTCGCAGGTCGCGTGGACGGTCGACGGGGCCACGGTGGCGTACAGCCCGACGCTGGCGACGTCGTTGTCGGGCGGGCAGGTGGTCGGCTGCGAGGTCACGCCGTTCGACGGCAGCTCGTACGGCGCGGCGGTGTCGGCGTCGTTGGTGGTGACGAACACCGCGCCCGTGCTGGCGTCGGCGACGTTGTCGCCCGACCCGGCCGACGTCGGCGACACGCTGTCGTGCGCGCCCGGCGCGGTCAGCGACGCCGACGGCGACCTCGGGATCACCTACACGTACGCGTGGACGGTCGGCGGGTCGCCGGTCGCCGCGACCACCTCGACGCTGGCGGCGCCGTCGTTCCGGAAGGGCGACGCGGTGCGCTGCACGGTCACCCCGTGGGACGCCACCGACGCCGGCGCCCCCGTCACCTCGAACACCGTCACGATCGGCAACAGCCCGCCGAGCGTCGCGTCGGTGTCGATCGACCCCGATCCGGCCGAGAAGGGCGACGTGCTCGGCTGCACATGGACCGGCTTCACCGACGCAGACGGTGACGCCGACCTGTCGACGCGCGCGTGGACGGTCAACGGCGCGCCAGCCGGGGCCGGGGCGACGCTCGCGAGCGGGTTCCGCGGCGGCGACGTGGTGACGTGCACGGTGACCCCGTACGACGGCTTCGCGGCGGGCGCGCTCGTGTCGGACACCCTCACGGTGGTGAACAACCCGCCGGTGATGACGGTCGCGACGCTGTCCCCGGCGAGCGTCGACACGAACGACCTGCTGACCGCGTTCGGGTCGGCGACCGACCCCGACGGCGACGCGCTCACGCTCACCTACACGTGGTTCGTCGACGGCGGGCGGCTCGCCGCGACCGGCAACACGCTCGACGGATCGGTGTGGTTCGACAAGAACGAGACGGTGTGGGTCGAGATCGTCGCCAGCGACGGCGTCGACAGCAGCTTGCCGATGATCACGTCGGCGGTGACGGTGTCGAACACGGCGCCCGCCGCGCCCGCGGCGACCATCAACCCGGCGGGCCCGATCGAGACGCTCGATGATCTCGTGTGCACCGTCACCGTGCCGTCGTACGACCTCGACGGCGACACGGTCGCGTACACCATGACGTGGGCGGTCGACGGCGTGCCGTACACCGGGCCGCTGCGGTCGACCTCGGCGTCCGGCGACACGGTGCCCGCCGAAGAGACGTGGCCGGCGAACTGGGCCTGCACGATCACGCCGTTCGATGGGCAGGATTACGGGCCCACGCTCGTCGTCGACACCGACGTCGGGGTGTGCAACCCGCAGTACCTCGAGCTCGACGGGTTCTCCGAGTGGATCTCGGTCGGCTCGGGTGAGAACCTGTTCGGCATCACGAACGACTTCTCCATCGCCGCGTGGGTGCGACGCGACGGGAACCACGTCTCACAGACCATCCTCGACGCCGAGTCGTCGATGTCGGGTACGTCGGCGTACAACGCTGGCTTGCGTATGTGGGTGGGGACGAACGACGGGTTGAACACGTTCTACGGCACCGGCGCGGACAGCTCGAGCTCGACGGACGCGTACCCGATCTACGACATGGAGCTGTCGGTTTGGCAGCACGTGGCGGTGGTGCGCACCGCGCGCAGCGTGCGCATCTTCTACGATGGGATCGAGAAGTACGACTTCGCGCTGCACCCCGGCGACGACGTGAATTGGCACGGTGACGCGTACGAGACGGACGTCTACCAGATCGGTCGCTGGGAGTCCGACGGGGCCGGCGACCCTGCGCTCGGCGTAGAGAGCTGGTTCCATGGCAACATGAGCGACCTGGGCGTGTGGCGTCGCGTGCTCGACGACAGCGAGGTGCTCGCGCTGGCGACCGTCGGGTACGACGCGTCGATGGCCACGGACATGGCGGCGTTCTGGCCGATGCACGAGGGCACCGGCACGTTCATCGAGGACATCTCCGGGTCCGGGTTGCATGGGACCATGCAAGGTGGAACCTGGAGCGGGCCGTGCCCGCCGGACTCGCCGTACGAGTAGGTCGGAGATCGGCTACATGAACGTCGGGAGGGTCGTATGCTGATGCGTCTTCGCGGCGCCGCCTCGTGATCGCGCTCGTGCTGCTCGCGTGCGCCTCCGGTCCGGTCTCGATCGAGCCCACGACGCCGAGCGCGCCCACCGAGACCGCGGTGGAGCCGCGCGAGACCGAGCACGAGACAGAAGGCCCCCACGAGACCGCCGAGACGGGGGCGCCGACGCCGGACCCGACGCCGTGGGTCTGGGAGCTCCCGTCGACGGTGCTCCCGCCGGTGGTGCCGGAGAGCAACCCGATGACGGTCGAGAAGGTCGAGCTCGGACGCCACTTGTTCTACGATCCGCGGCTGAGCGGCGACGGCCGGGTGGCGTGCGCGAGCTGCCACCAGCAGGAGCACGGGTTCGCAGTGCCCGAGCCGGTGTCGTCCGGGGTTGGAGGCGCCGTCGGGGTCCGCAACGCGCAGCACCTCGCGAACACCGCGTGGAACGCGACCTACACGTGGATGGACCCGACGATCCGCACGCTCGAGGACCAGATCGTCATCCCCATGTTCGGCGAGGACCCGCTGGAGATGGGTGTGACAGGGAACGAGGACGTGGTGCTGCTGCGCCTCGCCGCCGATCCGGCGTACGCGGTGTTGTTCGAGCGGGCGTTCCCGGGCGTCGCGTGGGGCATGCCGGAGATCGTGCAGGCGCTGGCGAGCTTCGTGCGGTCGTTGGTGTCGTTCGGCAGCCCGTACGACCGGTATCTGCAGGGTGAGTCGGCGCTGTCCGATTCCGAGTTGCGCGGGATGAACGTCTTTTTCTCCGAGCTGGCGCAGTGCCATCACTGCCACAACACCTTCTTGTTGTCCGACTCGGCGATCAGCACCGGCACGACGTTCTTCGAGTACCCGATGCTCAACACCGGTCTGTACAACGTGGGCGGCACCGGGGCGTACCCGCCGGAGAGCGTGGGCGCGTACGCGTTCACCAAGGATGAAGCGGACATCGGTGCGTTCCGCCCGCCGTCGCTGCGCAACGTCGCCGTCACCGGCCCATACGCACACGACGGCTCGGTCGCGACCCTCGAAGAGGTCGTCGACATCTACATCCGGGGCGGCCGGCTGGTGGAGAGCGGGCCGTACGCGGGCGACGGGGCGTTGAACCCGTACAAGTCCGACTTCGTGTCCGGGTTCACGTTGTCGGCGGAGGAGCGGGACGATCTGCTCGCGTTCTTACGCGCGCTCACCGACGAGCAGCTCCTCACCAACCCGGCGTACGCCGACCCGTGGTAGCCCCCAGCGGTCGTTACCGAATCGCTCCGGGCCCTCGGCGCGGGGTCGGGCTACGTTCACGGAACGAACGTCACTGATACGGAGGCGCCGTGGTCGCGCCGGGTTTGTCCGACCGATTCCGCGAGGTCCGCGCGCGGACCGAAGCGCTCGCCGCGCCGTTGTCCCCCGAAGACCAGACGCTGCAGTCGATGCCGAGCGCCAGCCCGACCAAGTGGCACCGCGCGCACACGACGTGGTTCTTCGAGGAGTTCGTGCTCGGCCCGCGCGGCGTTGCCCCGTTCGACCCGTCGTATCGGTACTTGTTCAACTCGTACTACGAGGCGGTCGGCCCACGGCACCTGCGCGCGCGTCGCGGGGTGGTCTCGCGCCCGGGGGCGGCTGAGGTCGGGGCGTACCGGGCGCACGTCGACGACCAGATGCTTCGGTTGCTCGCCGAAGACGACGACCCGGCGCTCCTCGGGATCGTCACGCTCGGGCTCAACCACGAGGAGCAGCACCAGGAGCTGCTGCTCACCGACATCCTGAGCGCGTTCCACGAGAGCCCGCTGGCGCCCGCGTATCGGCTCCCGGCGCAGCGCCCGCCCCCGCGCACGTCGGCGTCGTACGCCCCAGCGCGCTTCGCCTCGTACGAAGGGGGCGTGGCCGCGATCGGCGCCGACCCGAGCGCGTCGTTCACGTTCGACAACGAGGGGCCGCGCCACCGGGTGTACCTGGAGCCGTTCGCCCTCGCGCACCGCTGCGTGACGGTCGGTGAGGTGCGCGCGTTCGTCGACGACGGCGGGTACCGGGCACCCGCATTATGGCGGGCGGAAGGCTACGATCGCGCGAAGGCCGCAGGGCGGACCTGCCCGGCGTACCTCCGGTTCGACGCCGGCGTCGCGCTCGGGTTCACGGTGGACGGCGAGGTGCCGCTCGCCGACGACGAGCCGGCGTCGCACCTCGACTGGTACGAAGCGGACGCGATCGCGGCGTGGCTCGGTGGCCGGCTGCCGACCGAGGCGGAGTGGGAGCACGCTGCGGCGGCTGAGCCCGTCACGGGCGAGCGGTTCGACCTGCGACCAGCGCCCGCGGCAGGCGACGGCCTCACCCAGCTCTACGGCGACGTCTGGCAGTGGACGTCGTCGGCGTACAGCCCGTACCCAGGGTTCTCGGCCGCCGTGGGCGCGGTCGGCGAGTACAACGGCAAGTTCATGGTCAACCAGATGGTGCTGCGCGGTGGGTCGTGCTTCACGCCGCCCGGGCACACACGGGCGACCTACCGCAACTTCTGGCATCCGGACACCGCGTTCCAGATGACCGGGGCTCGGGTGGCGCGCTCGCTCTGATCGGAGGCCCGATGTCAACGCCGAAGCCAAAGGCCAACCCGTCCTCAGGCGCCGACGCGGTCGTGCGCGCCGTCGAGGCGGGGTTCGCCCGCTCGCCACGCGCGCTCCCGGCGTGGTTGTTCTACGACGACGAAGGCTCGCGTTTGTACGAGCTTATCACCGAGCTGCCCGAGTACTACCCGACGCGGACCGAGCGCGGCATCCTCGCGCGACACGCCGACGAGATGGTCGCGCGCGCCGCCGAGGGCGCGACCTCGCCGCTGCACGTAATCGAGCTCGGCGCGGGCACCGCGTCGAAGACGAGCTTGATCCTCGCGGCGGTCGTCGCCCGGCAGGGTCGCTGCGTGTACATGCCGATGGACGTGTCGGCGGTGGCGCTCGACGAGGCCCAGGCGCGGGTCGCGGCGCAATTCCCCACGGTCGACGTCCGTCCGTTCCTCGGCCGTCACGAAGGGGCGTTCGACGCCATCTCCGCCCTGGGCCCGCGTCGTTTGGTGCTGTTCATCGGCAGCTCGATCGGCAACCTCGACGACGACGACGCGGTCGCGCTGCTCCGCGGGGTGCGCCGCGGCTTGACGCCCGGGGGCGCCCTGCTGCTCGGCACCGACCTGCGGAAGGACCCGTCGATCCTCGTCCCCGCGTACGACGACGCGCAGGGCGTGACCGCGGCGTTCAACCTCAACGTGTTGACGCGCCTCAACCGCGAGCTCGGCGCCGACTTCGACCTCACGAAGTGGCGCCACGTCGCGCTGTTCGACGACGAGCGCTCGCGCATCGAGATGCACGTCGAGAGCCTCGTGGACCAGCAGGTGTGGTTCTCGGCGTTAGACCGAGGCTATGCGTTCCGGGCCGGCGAGCGCGTGCACACCGAGTCGAGCGTGAAGTACGACCTGCCGCGCGTCGCTGGGCTGCTGGAGCGGGCCGGCTTTCAGCCCGAGGCCACCTGGACCGACGACGCCGGGTGGTTCGCGGTCACGCTCGGCCGCGCGGTCTGAGCCGCCCTCCCGTCAGCCGTGGGGCACGGTCTGGAGTTCGATGAACTCGAGCACCCCCTCGAGGCCCCCCTCGCGCCCGACGCCCGAGGTGCGGAACCCCCCGAACGGCGCCTCGGGGGTGGGACCGCTGCCCGTGTTGACCCCGACGTGCCCGAAGTGCAGGCGCGCCACCACCCGCTCGGCCTTCGCGGCGTCGCGCGTGAACACGTACGCGGCGAGCCCGTACGGCGTGGCGTCGGCGGCCTCGACCATCGCTTCTTCGTCGTCGAACGCCGTGATCGCGACGACGGGCCCGAACGTCTCTTCGTTCGCGCACCGCATCTCCGACGTCACCCCGGTGAGCACGGTGGGCGGGAAGAACGCGCCGCCCGCCGGCACGCCGCCGGTGACGATCCGCGCGCCGCGCGCGACGGCGTCGCGCACGTGGTCGGTGACCTTCGCCACGCCCTTGTGGTCGATGAGCGGCCCGACCGCGACGCCTTCGTCGAGGCCGTGCCCGACCACGAGGGCGCGCACCCGCGCCGCCACCGCGTCGACGAACCGGTCGGCGACCCCCGATCCGACGTAGACCCGGTTCGCGCACACACACGTCTGCCCGCCGCAGCGGAACTTGTTGGTGAGCAACGCGTCGACCGCGAGGTCGACGTCGGCGTCGTCGAACACCAGGAACGGGGCGTTGCCGCCGAGCTCGAGCGACAGCCGCTTGAAGTTGGGGGCGGCTTGCGCGGCGAGCAAGCGGCCGACCGCGGTCGAGCCGGTGAACGAGACGACGCGCACCGCGGGGTGGCTGCAGAAGACCGCGCCGATCGCGGGCGCGTCGCCGAACACCAGGTTGACGAACCCCGGCGGGAGCCCGAGCCCATCGAGCAAGGTGAACCAGGCGATGCACGACAGCGGGGTGAGCTCGGACGGCTTGACGACCGACGGGCAGCCCGCGGCGATCGCCCCAGCCAGCTTCTTGGCGAGCATGCCGATCGGGAAGTTCCACGGCGTGATCAGGGCGGCGACGCCGGCCGGCCGGTGGTGGACCTGCCAGGTGAGGCCGCGCGGGCGGGCCGCCAACGTGACCGGCGCCAGCGCGTCGAGGTGGGTGGCGGCGTCGCGGAAGAAGCCTGCTGCGTACTCGATCTCGCCGCGCGCCTCCGCGAGCGGCTTGCCGTTCTCGGTGGTGAGGATGGTCGCCAGCGCGTCGCGGTGCTCCAGCAACGACGCCTCGATCGCGGCGAGCACGCGCCCCCGCGCGGCGCGATCGAGGGGGCTCGCCAACGCGCGCGCGGCGCTGTCGACGGCGAGCCGCGCCTCGTCGGCGCCGTGGGTCGGCACGCGAGCGATGACGGCGCCGGTGGCCGGGTCGTGCACGTCGATGCGCGGGGCGCTCGGGCGGGGCTGGAACCGACCGTCCCAGTAGCCGTCGAGCGCGCCGAGCAGGGGGCTGGTCAGCGGGGCGGTCATTCGGCGTCCAGCTCTGGATAATGACGGAAGATACCGTTGTTGTTGAAGGGCAGGCGCCGCGGGGACGCGAGGTAGGCGGCCACGCGGGGGCGCGCGGCGACGCGATCGTGGATCCGCGACAGACAGGGCACGTCCTGCTGCGCCATCGCGCGTGGGAACGCGAAGCGTAGGCCCGCGATGATCTGGAACATCGACAGGTCGACGTAGCTGTGGGCGCCGAGCATCACGTCGCCGTGCGCCGATGCGATTCGCTCGAACCACCCCAGGAACTTCGGCAGCCGCCGCTGGAGGAACAACCGGCTGCGTTGCTTCGCTTCGGCGCGCTGGTCCTCGTAGTACAGCGCCGTGCTGACCGGGTGGTGCGTGTCGTGCACCTCGGCGAGCAGGTCGGTGACCGTCATCTGGATCTGCAGCGCGTGGTGCCGCGACGCGTCGTCTTCGGGGACGAGGCCGGCACGCGGGGCGAGGAAGTGGAGGATGTTCGCCACCTGCGCGAGCACGAGGCCGTCGACGTCGACGAACGGCGGCGCCAGCGGCGTGAGGCCTGGGCGCGCCATCACCGCCAACAGCGGGGCGGTGCCCTCGACGCGGGCGACGTCGACGTAGGGCAGGCCGGCGTCTTCCAGCAACAAGCGGATGAATTCGCCGCGACCCTGCAAGCCGGGCCAGTAGTACAAGCGGATCATGGGCGCTCCGGAGTGAGCAAGCGGTCCCACGCGGCGGCGACCGCGTCGAGGCGTGCCCGGGTGAACCGGCCGGGCTCGTCGGGCGGGGCGCGGAAGGCGGAGGGGGGCACGCGGTCCGCCTCGCTCGGGATCAGCTGGCGGAGCCGCTCGAGGAACAGCCGCGCGTCTTCCAGGTCGGCGCGGCGGCCGGTGCGCGCCTTTTGGTCGGCGAGCAGCACGAGCTCGACCGGGCCGAGCAGATCCCCGAGCGCGCGCCCCCGCGGGTCGGCGACGTCGAACCGAAACACCCGGCCGGTCGGCGCCTCGTGCACGTCGAGCAGGCGGCCACCTTCGGCGCGCATCGCGTGACGCGTGTCGCCGACACCGCGCACGGACATGTAGGCGTGGGCCTCGAACACCGAGCGCGCCGCGATCGGGCCGGAGACGGGCTCGATGACGCCGTCGGGGGCGAGCCAGCCGTCGACTGGGCCATCGGACGACGCGCCCGGGCCGAACGGGTAGCGGAGGGCCACCGCGGAGCCGCGGTCGGACGAGACGAAGAACGGGCCGTCGCGCCACCACAAGCGACGCACACGCCCGCGTTCCACCTCGGCCAGCCGGTGCGCGCCGTCGAGGGCCGCGGGGACGAGGAACACCCCGTCGATCGCCGGCAACGGGCGGACCGGGGCGACGAACGCGCCGTGAGGCATCACCACGTGGCGAGGGGCTGCTTCGAGCGCGGCCAGCAACGTCTCGCGCGACACGGGCCGACTGAGCACGTCTTCGAGGATGGACAACCGCGCCTCCGGGGGTGGGCGCGCGCTCCGAGTGAGCGAACCGGCGCCCGACCGCTTATTTCGGGGCGGCGGGCGGCGCGAGCGCGGCCAGGGGGCTCGGATGGTGGACGATCTCGGCTCATGGTGGGCAGACGGGGACGGCTGGGTACACCTTCCGCGCGGGATCCGCGTCCCGTCGGGCCGCGCGGTGCTGGTGAGCCTCGATGGAGCCACCCGGTCGGTCGATCCCACGGCGATCGCCCGTTACCGCGTGCCCGACGCCGACGCCGTGCGCTCGATCGGGCCGCTGCTCGGCGTCCGCCCTGCGAGCCAGGTGGTGGCGCTGTTCGTCGCGGTCGCGCGCGCGGTCGGCGTCGACCGGGCGTCGTCGTTGCCGGAGGTGCGTCGGGCGTTCCTCCCGCTCCTGAAGGCGATCTCCGGCGACGCGCCGTCGCTGGACGCGCTGCGGGAGCGCTGTCGGGCGATCGCCGACGCGGCGACGGGCCCAGACGCGGCGTTGGTGCGTGAGGTGCTGGTCGCCCTCCCGGAGCGGCTGGTCGCCTCGTCGGCGGAGGTCGAGGTCGAGGTGGCGCCGCCAGACGGGCCGCACGCCGAAGCCATCGCGGCGGCGACGGAGCTCCTGGCCAGGTTCGCCAACCTCGATCGCGGCGCGGGCGCCGAGCTCGCGGCGTCGTTGCTCCAACCGACCGAAGACGACGTCGCCCGCTGCTTCGTGCCCGCGGCGCGCGGCGCGGTGTCGCGGGCGAGCGCGTCGTTGTGGGCGGAGGCCCCCGCGCCGCTGCCGAAGCCCGGTCAGGTCCGGCTCACGGCGGTCGCCGCGACGGTCGCGGAGCTCCGGTCGGGTCTCGGCGCCGCCGGCTCGTTCCCCGCTGGGTACGCCCGGATCGCGGCTCAGCTCGCCCCCGGGCCGCTGTGGTTGTGTTGGCGCTGGACCGAGCCGGGCCACACGGCCGGGATGCGCTACGACGGGCTCGTGCGGCTCGATCACGGCTGGGTGTGGTTCCCCAAGCCGTGGCGCATGATCGAGGGGTGAGCGGCGCTGTCAGGGGCCGGCGCAGCTGAGCACGAGCGGTGTGTCCGCAGTGAGCACCAGCCACCCGGCGCCGAGCGCCATCGAGACCATCGGTGCCACCGTTAACATCAGCACGATGCCGAGCATCGGCCGCGTCCCCGTCGTTCCCATGTGTCCCCCAGCGCAGCCGCCACCGTAGGCGCGACGCCCAGCCGCGCCGTTACGGGGCGTTACGGCCGCATCAACGCGGTGACCTTCGCGAAGATCGCCCGGCTCTGGGTCTGCAATCCCCCCTCGGTGGTGATCGACTCCGACCAACCCAGGTAGGCGGCCGTGCCCGGGTGGACGAGACGGGTGAGCATGATCGAGCCGGTGAACCGGTCGCTGAGCGCGGCTCCGAACGTCTGCTCGGCGATGATCCGCACGCCGTGCACCCGGTCGAGCTGCCAGTAGACGCGCTGGCGAACGGCGTTGGCGTCGAGCGGAGACCCACCTGCGGGCGTGAGGCGCTGAGCTTCGATCTCGCTCTCGAGCCGCAGCGAGCTGATGGGGCGGATCAGCGCCGAGATCGCGGCCTCGATCTGGTCGGCGGGCTGCAGCGTAGCGAAGTCGAGCACGCGGCCGGCCCCGACCGACGGGTACAGCTCGAGGCCGCCGCCGATCGCGCCGCCGTACTCCGCGGCGAGCCAATAGCCCGGCACCTCGACGGGGCTGGTGCCCTCGGCGGTCCGGGTGACGCTGCCCTCCAGCGCGAGCTCGTGCGCGCCGGCCACGGACGTCAGGTCGAAGGTCGCGAGCACGTTCCCTTCGCCGGTGGCCGCTCCGCGCTCGTCCCGCTCGGTGAACCGGCCGACGTAGACCCCGGGCGTGACGGTGTCGAGCCATCCTCCAGGTTCGAACGTCCAATCCGCGCTCGCGTACCCGAAGCGTGTGCCGGACTGGGTGACGAACCCGGTCTCGTTGCGGAAGCCCGGCCCGACGTCGGCGAGGCCGAGCTGGGTGCCCAAAGCCTTGCCGGTGGCTCGGGTCACGGTGATCCCGCTCGATTCACCGGTCAGGGTGTCGTCGCCGTCGGTCGTCACCGAGCGCAACGCCGACGCCCCGACCAGCCAGCGCTCCCCGAACGGGATGGCGAGGTCGAGCCCGAACGCGTCGTGGGTGGCGGTGGTGTTGATGATCCGCTTATCGGCAAGGATCATCCCGACGTATCCGCCGTCGAACGCGTCGAGGCGCACCCGGGCGGCGGTGGTGGCCGCGCTTCGCCCGTCGACGTCGCCCCCCTCGAAGCCGGGGGTCGGGTTCTCGTTGACCGTGCCGCTCGGCTGCCCGTCGACGCTGTGCAGGAGCCCGGTCGCGACATTGCCCTCCCGCGACGACAGCTTGATCCCGTACAGAGGCTCGACGATCGACCGCGTATAGACCGTCGCCGACCGATCCTCGAGCAGGTCGAAGCCGTCGAGGAAGAACGGGCGCCGCTCGTCGAACTGGAACGCGAACCTCTGGTTCAGGTCGATCGGCGTCTCGTCCGCTTCTATCTGGGAGAAGTCGGGGATGATGGTCGCTGCGACCGCGGTGTCGGGGGTGACGCCGTACCGCGCGAGCTCGACGCTCGGGTGCACCGTGTCGAGGGGCGCCGAGAAGCCGGACCACTCCAGGCGCTCCGGGCCGGCGGCGGCGGTCTGGGCGAGGGTCAGCCCAGGGATGAGGTCGATGCGGCGCCGGCCGGGCGGGGTCTCGAGCACGAGCGGGGCGGCGCGGAGCATCAGGCGGGGGTCTCGCCGAACCCGAGGGGGGAAGGTGAACTTCTCGCCGAACGTAGGGACCTTTCGCGTGATGTACAGGCCCCACTCGGATGGCCCGCCGTCGCCTGGGAAGTCGAGCGACCGAAACGGCAGGCGGACCTCGATCGTGTAGCCGTCGCCGTCGTCGTCGATGCTGCCGCCGGTCTCGTAGACGATGTCCCAGGTGAAGCTGATGCCGGCCGGGGTCAGCCGGAAGTCTTGCTGCACGCCGTGGGGGTTGATGTAGAAGATCGCGGCGGTCTGTCCGTCGCGGAAGGTGTCGAGGTAGATGCCGATCTGGTCGTCTTCGTCGATCTGCTCACGCGGCGCGAGGTGGCTGCGGATGGCGTACCCGGCCTCGTCGACGCGCACGCCGACGTAGAGGGCGTCGTCGTCGTACGCGAGGCGCACCTCGGTCACGCCGGGCGCGAGGCCGCCCTCCGCGGGCTCGGAGCGCAGCAGCTCGGTGATCTGCGGGGTGATCTGCCACGCCGCGTCGTCGAGGTGGCCGTCGATGACGATGGGGGAGGCGACGCGGGTGGCGTGCACCGGCTCGACGGCCCCCGCGACGGCGGCCCACCACCACATCAGCGCGCCAGCGCGGCGGTGACCATGGGCGACGGGTCGTCGACCGCGGTGATCCAGAGCTGGTGCACCGCGCGGGTCGCGCCGACGTGCAGCAGGCGCCGAGACGCGGCGCTGTCCGGGTACCAGGACATGCTCGCCTCGACGAGCACGACATAGTCGAACTCCAGGCCTTTGACCTGGTCAACCTCGGTGACCTCGATGCCGGGCGCGAACGTGAAGTCCATCGCCGTGACCTGGCGCAGCCGCGGGACGTCGCATCGCGCGAGGCCCTCGTAGTACAGCGTCGACATGCCACGGCCGCCGGTGAGCAGCACGATCGACGCGAGCGGCTCGGCCTCGAGCAGCTCGACGAGCACCTCGGCGAGGAACGCGACGGCGGCGCCGTGATCGGTGAACTGGAACAGCTCGACCTCGGGCCCTTCGCGGGTCGCGATGGGCGGCGTGTCTTCGGCGAGCGGCCCCAGGACGGCCTGCGCGAACGACGCGATGCTGCGGGTGCACCGGTAGCTGATGCGCAACGTGTCGACCTCGGTGGCCTCGAGCCCCAGGTGCCGGAACAGGTCCGTCCACGAGACGAAGCCGCCTTCCTTGGTGATGTGCTGCTGGGTGTCGCCGGCGAGCGTGAGCGACCGGTGCTCGTCGAGCGTGTGCAACAGCACGGCGATGTCGGTCGGCGTGAAGTCCTGCACCTCGTCGAGCGCGACGTGGCGGTAGCTCAGCGGCCTGCCGTTGCGGTCGACCAGCGGCCCGACGCGGAGCTGCCACGCGCGGAGCAGCAGGGCGTCGTCTTCGGCGTCGAGCGAGACCTCGACCTCGCGATCCCCGGCCAACCACGTGAGCAATTCCTCGTGGCGGTCTCGGCACCACTCTGCGACGCGGTACAGCGTCTCGTGGGTGAACGCGTCGGGATCGACCTCGTGGAACGCCGCTTCGAGCAGGTCGAGGTGCGTGAGCACGCTCGCCCAGTCGTCGACGGCTTGTTCGGCGGACGGCGCCCCGCGGACGAGGTCGAGCTGGCGCTCCAACGCGAACAAGAGCGCGGGGTGGTTCTTGACCCGCACGACGTCGGCCGGGGTGTCGTCGCGCACGAGCTTGGGCAGGCGCGGGAAGTGGCGACGGCGCGTCTCGCTGAGCCAGTCGCCGAACGCGCGCACGACCACGCGCGACACCCCCAGGGAGGGCAACACGTGCGACACGTAGTCGCGTAAGGCGGGCGAGAAGACGAGGAACATCGTGCGCGGGCTGTCGAACGCGCGGTCTTCGAACGCGAGCCACGCGATGCGGTGCAGCGCGACCGTGGTCTTTCCGGAGCCGGCGGTGCCGCGCACGACGACCAGCCCGCTGGTGGGGCGCGTGATGAGATCGAACTGCTCCGCGTCGATCAGGCCGGCGATGTCGGGCAGGTGCTTGTCGGCGCGCCGACGGAAGCCCTCGAGGTCGGTGCCGAGGCGCCGGTCGGCGCCGCGCCCGACGCCGTGCGCGCGCACCGCGGCCCCTTCGCCGCCCGCGAGCCGCGGGGTGTCGCCGAGGACCGTCTCCCAGGTGCCGTCGTTGCCGCGACGGAACGTGCCCCTCCGGCGCGCTCACGCGCTCGAGCACCCCGCGGTGGATCACGACCGTCCGCCGCGCCTCGACGACCCCTTCGAGCGAGCGCCCGCCGACCGTCTCCTCGAACTCGTCACCTTGTTGGTACCGGTAGAACACCCGCGAGATGGGGGCGTTTCGCCAGTCGACGATCCGAATGCCGCCGTCGATCGCGGTGGCCTTCCCGATACAAAGGTCGCGCGGACGACCGTTCTCGCGCAGCCGCAGGTGCCCGAAGTACGGGCTCTGTGGGTCGACGACGGGCCGGCCGCGCGCCGAGCGGAGCTGCTCGAGCAACGAGACGGTGCGGTCGTACTGCTGCATGAGCGCCGGCTGGTCTTCTACCTTCGCGGCCTGGATCTCGTCGCGCAGCCGCGTGAGGGCCTCGACGAGGTCGTCTTCGCGTGGCGCCGCGACGCGCGGCGTGTCCGCGAGCACCTTCTTCACGCGTTCGAGCAGGGCCTGCTCTTCGCTGATGATCCGCTCTTGCAAGCCTTCTCCCGGGGGCCACACGCGTAACGGACCGCGTGGGGCCTCGTCCAACGCACGAACAGTCGGGTATGGGGCCGGGCCGGAGGCGCCCATGGGCGGTCACGTCGTCACGTCCCCCCCCCGAGCCGTTCGCGGTCCGCCACCTCGTCGTACACGTCGTGCCGGCGGCGACGGACAACCTGGTGTGGTTGCTCGTCGACCACGCGCGCGGGGAGGCGGCCGCGGTCGATGGGCCGGACGCCCGCACGGTGCTCGCGGCGTGCGCGGCCCTCGGCGTCCGACTGACGACGATCCTCACCACGCACACCCACGGCGACCACGTGGGCCTGCATCACGGGCTGCGCAGCGACGGACTGCTCGGCGGCGTGCGGGTGATCGGCTCGGCGGCGACCGCGTCCGACATCCCCGGGCTCACGGATCCGGTCGTCGACGGCGACGTCGTCGACGTGTTCGGGGTGCCGTTCCGGGTGATGCGCACCGACGGTCACCTGACGGGGCACGTCTGCTACGTCACCGATGGCGCCGTGTTCTGCGGCGATACGATGTTCGGCGGCGGGTGCGGGTACGTGTTCGACGGGCCGATGGACGCCATGTTCCAGTCGTTGCTGCGCCTCGCGGGGCTGCCCGGCGCGACGCGGGTGTGCTGCGCGCACGAGTACACCGAGGACAACCTCCGGTTCGCGTGGCTGCTCGAGCCGGACAACCACGCGCTCGCGGACCGCGTCGCGCGGGTGTGGGCCGTGCGGGCGGCCGGCGGCTGCTCGGTGCCGTCGACGATCGAGGAGGAGCGGGCCACCAACCCGTTCTTACGCCCGGGGGCGCCGCGGCTGGTGCGCTCGTTGTCCGACCGCGGGCTCGTCGCCGACCCCACCGACGCCCTCGCGGTGTTCACCGCGGCGCGCCTGTTCAAGAATCAGGGGCCGCACAAGAAGCTGGCCGACCCGCTCGACGCGGCGCGCGCGCTGCTCGCTTCATAGGTCGTTGCGCAGCCGCCACACCACCACGATGATGAGCGCGAGGATGCCCACCCACGCGGCGCGGGTCCCCGCGACGTACACCATGCGCTCGAAGTCGGCGCGGCGCGCGCGCTCGACGGTGGGGCGCGGGAGGCGCAGCTCGGTGTTCTCGATCGGGCGGAGCGGCTGGGGTAGGTCCCGCTCGAGCACGCGGACCATCTCGAGGGAGATTGCCTTGAGCACGGGCTCGTCGAGGGCGTCGGACT
>CAIUDO010000650.1 GCA_903897935.1 uncultured Pseudomonadota bacterium | reverse complement strand
GGCGCGACGCGCTGCACCGTGAGCGCGCCCGCCGCCTCCGGCGCCGGGGCGGGCGCGGGCGGCGGCGGGAACGGCGCCGCGACGACCGCCCCCGTCTGGGGCGGCGGACGGCTGTCCTCGCGCTTGGCGAACGACGATCGATCCGATGGGGGCGCGTCGATCGGGGGCAGCCGCGCCACCAACGCGGCGGTCTCGGGACCCGACAACGACGCCGCCGCGTCCGCGCCCGCGGTCGGCCCCGCGGCGACGAACGGCCGGACGCCCTCGGAGAGGCGAACCGTGAGCCCGTCTTGTTCCGGCTCGGGCTCCCACTCGAGGCCCAGCGGCGCGTCGGGCGCGCCTTCGGGCGCGGTAGCTTGTTGCTTCGTGCCGCACCCCCCGACCAACAGCCACAGGCCCATCGCCTTTCGCATCGTGCCCCCTGGGTAGGCTCCCGACAGCGGGCCGACGCGGCGGGTTCCCGGCGCGCCTGGTCGTCGCCGGACCGACCCCAGCGTAACGCAGCGTCGCCCGCGTTACCCACCCGATGGAGGTGCCCGAATGTCCGGCTGGCCGCTGATCGTGCTCGTCGCAGGGTGCGGCATACCCGTGGACACCGCGCCGCCACCGCCGGACACCGTCACCGACGCCGACGCCGACGCCGACGCAGACGCCGACACCGACACCGACACCGATGCCGACACCGACGCCGCCGTGTCGTGCACGCGCCAGTCCGACAACGCCCTCCGGTTCGACTGCGCCGTCCGGCTCGACGCCGCCGGACCGGCCGAGCTGCAGGTCGACGGCCGCGTGTACCGCTCCGACGCCGACGCCACCGAGCACACCGTGACGTTGTGGGGGCTCCGCGAAGAGACCGCGTACACGGTGACCGGCCACGGCGCGTCGGTGGACATCGAGACTGGGGACGTGCCCGACGAAGCCACACCCGACGTCGCCGTCGACGGCGCCGCGACGTCCGTTGAGGGCTTGTTGTTGTCGGTCGGCTGTTCAGTCGTTCCTTACGCGATCATCCTCGACGCGACCGGCGCGGTGGTGTGGTACCAGGACTACTCCGCCTACGGTAAGGGCATCAACGCGCTCCATTGGAGCGAAGACGGCACCGTGCTGGTGACGGTGGAGGGCAACGTCGTGGTGGAGCTCGAGCCGTCCGGGCGAGAGGTCGCCGCGTGGAGCACCGCCGACCTCGGGGTGTCGTCCGTGTTGCACCACGACCTGACCAAGCGGAACGGCCGATGGTACGTGCTTTACGCGTACGACACCGCCGGATGGGTCGTCGACGGCGTGTACGTGGTCGACCCGATCACCGGCACGCTGGTCGGCGACGTCGACACGCTCCGGTGGTACGACCTCGACGACGTCGTGCTGGCCGGTGGCACCGACGGCGACGGGTACTTCAACTTCCACTTCCCCGGTTCGGAGGACGCGACGCATGCCAACTCGGTGTTCGTCACCCCCGACGACACCTTGATCGTCTCGTTCAAGGACCGGGACACCATCGTCGCGGCGGACGGCGACCCGGACGCGCCGACGTTCGGGGACCCGGTGTGGATCCTGGAAGGAGGGACGGATCCGGCGTTCGACAGCACCCTGCTGCTCACCGACGCCACCGGCAGCGCCCCCGAGTTCGACGCCCAGCACTGCGTCCAGGTGGGTCCGTCCGGATCGCTCACGGTGCTGGACAACAAACAACGTGGAACGAGCGAGATCTCTCGCGCGCTCTGGATCGACGTCGACAGCGGGCCCGGCACCGCCGAGATCACCCGCGCCGTGTCGCTCGACGACATCTGCCCCGAGCAGAGCGCCATCTTCGAGCTCGAAGACGGCGCGGCCGTCACCACCTGCTCGGCGACGTCGCGGATCAAGGAGTTCCAACCCGGGGCGTCGGAGGAGAACTGGACCCTGCAGGTCAACTGCGGGTTCATGCTGAGCCGCGCCACGCCGGTCGACTTGCCGTGAGGGTCGCGACGCTGTGGGTCACGCTGGCCGCGTGCAGCGTTCCGTACAAGCCGGAGACCGCCGTGCGGTCCCCGAGCTCGGACGCCGACGCCGACGCCGACGCCGACGCCGACG
>CAIUDO010000649.1 GCA_903897935.1 uncultured Pseudomonadota bacterium | reverse complement strand
GTCGTGCACGCCCGTCATCGTCCACGGCCGGGCCCGGCACGGCGCCCCCGACCTCCGCCGACCCCCGTGGGTCACCGACGCCCTCCGACCCCCGTGGGTCACCGCCACCGCGGGCGGTGGACAATGCCGGGCGTGGACGGGCCTGCACGACCCTGCGCCCCGCTACGTGACGTGTCGTCCCAGGGTCGACGGGTCGCCCACCCCGCCCACCCTTGCACGGCTCGTCGCGCCATCGCAGCGCCCCTTCGAACGCCGTGAAGCGACGACCCGTCCACATCGACCACCACCGCTACGACGAACCCACCCACCTCGGACGAACCTGGCCCGGACCGCTGCGTCGTTCCGGGACCTGGGGCCGCCGGCACGACGTCCGCCGACCCGCGCGGGTCGCTCACGCCCGCGGCGGGCGCACGAGGTACGGCACGTAGCGCTTGAGCTCGTTGATCGGCCCCTCGAACCACCGCATCGAGAGCGCCGCCAACGCCCACGTCAGCGGGAACACGACCGCCAACCGCCACCACGCCCCGCGCTCGTCGTACCCGATGCCGATCAACGCCGGCACCAACAGCAAATGGAGCACGTAGACCCCGTACGACACCTTGCCGAGGTGCACGACCGGACGCAGCTCGGCGACGCGCGCCAGCCCCCCGCGGAACCCCCGGGCCCCGACCAGCACCAGCCCCGTGAACGCGACCGCTTGCACCGAACGCGCCCAGAACGGCGTGCCGTCGAACAGGCCCGCGACGTGCGCGGCAGCCCACGCCACCATCACGACGCCGCCGACCCCCAACGCCGGCACCGCGAGCCGCGCCGTCGCAGCGGGTGCTTCCCGCACCCCCCACGCCGCGAGCCCGCCGAGCGCCAACGTGTCGAACGCGCCCGGCAGCAGCACGACGCCCGCGAGGTCTGGGTCGACGAACCCGATCGTCGGCGTCAACAGCCGGAACAGCGGCCCCGCGAGCGCGAACGCCGCGAGCACCCACGGTAACGCGCGCCGACCGCTGAACAGGACGACGCCGGGCCAGAACAGATAGAACTGCTCTTCCACCGCGAGCGACCAGAGCGGCGACGACGGACCCAGCCACACCCCGGTCAGCGCCACGAGCACGTTCGACAGGTAGGTCGCGTGCCACCCGACCGTCGCCCGCACGCCCGGCACGTCGACGCACCACGCCGCGAGCAAGACCGCGTAGTAGAGCGGGAAGATGCGCAGCGCCCGGCGCGCGAAGAAGCGCAACCACACGCCGCCGAGCGGCGCCCCGGCCTGCTCCGCCCGCGCGCGCGCGTCGAGCAAGATGCCGGTGACGAGGAAGCCCGACAAGCAGAAAAACAGCGGCACACCGAGCGATCCGAGGTAGACGAGCCGCTCCGCCGCCGGGGTCGCGGCGGGCGCGAAGTGGCGCAACACCACGGCCGCCACCGCGACGGCCCGCACGGCGTCGAGGTGGGGCATCCAGGTGGC
The DNA here is from genome assembly GCA_903897935.1 of uncultured Pseudomonadota bacterium. GTDB lineage: Bacteria > Myxococcota_A > UBA796 > UBA796 > CAIUDO01. The sequence continues at coordinate 13,032 of CAIUDO010000649.1, read as the reverse complement.
CGCGGATGGGTCGTCGCTCTTACCGTGCACGCTTCGCCCCGACGCTGGCGAGACTACGGCGCGCCGCTCCGCGACGCCACGTCATGGCGCCGACCGCAGGGTGACCTCTCCGACCTGAGGCGTCCACGACGGCCCCGCGTGGTCGACGAACGTGACCCGCAGCCACGTCGCGGGCGACTTCGGCGTCGCCGTGAGCACGATCCGCTGCCAATCTCCCCCTTCGTCGACCTCGGTGACCGCGACGGCCTCCCACCCGAGCCCGTCCGCGCTCGCTTCGACCCGCAGCGCGCCTGGGGCCGCGCCGGGCCAGTGGTACACCGTGAGCTCGGCCTGCACGAGGGGATCGTCGACCCGCCAGACCGCCTCGCCGCCGTCCGGCCCGGTCCGAAACAGGCGCCCGGCGTCCCCGCGGAACAGGGCGACGTTCGTGGTGTCGACGCCGACGTCGACGCTACCCTCAACGCGCGACAGATCGTCGAGGGGGTCGACCCCCACCGTGGTCGTGCGCACCGGGCCGACCGACGCCGAGGGCGGGGAGGCGCCGCCGGACCCGACCGCGCGCATCCGATAGTAGCGTGACCCCCCGACGACCGCGGTAGGATCGGCCACCTCGGCGCGGTTGGGCGTCTCGACGTCGACGACGCCCTCAACACAGACCGCCCACGGTCCCGCGGGGTCGTCGGCGCACTCGAGGGTGTAGCTCGCCGCCCCAGCGACGCCTTGCCACCGGATGGTGTCCGCGAACGGCGCCGCCAACACCACGGGCGCGATCGGGGTCACGGTGGGGGGAGGGGACACCCCCTGCAGCGACCACGCGCGCTCGGCCAACATCGCCAGCTTCGCCGACTCCTCGTACGCGTCGCCCGCCGCGAACCCGGGCCAATGGTACGCCTGCCAGTCCACCGGGCCGATCATGCCCTCGCTGTGCCAATAGAACCCGCCGTCGACGTCGTGGTACCGCAGGCTCCAGTCGAGCGCTCCCGCGGCCCCCTCGTCGACGACGGCGTCCAGCAGCGCCTCGACCCGCGCCGCTGAGACGAGCCCGAACTCGCCGACGATGAACGGGCGGGCGCCAGCGACGGTGGCGAGGTCGGCGCGCAGCGCCGCTGCGTAGTCGTCCCCGAAGCCCGGCGGCCAGTAATAGTGGTTCGACACGACGTCGACGTTGGGATCGTCGAGGATCGCGGGGTCCACGCCGTACCCGCCGTCGATGACGAGGTGGTTGGGGTCACGCGCCTTGAGGTCGGCGGCGAGGCGCTGCGTCCACGCGGTCGGCGCGTCGAGCTCGTTGCCGGTCTCCCACGCGAAGATGGTGGGGTCGTCCCGGTAGGGCACCCCGGTGACGGTGTTGACACGGTCGAGCAGGTGCTCCACCGTCAGCAAGAAGTCGGCGTACACCCCGTCATCGGTCCAGAATGCCGACGGCGGCAGGCCGCGGAACGCGGCGTACTCGGTGACGCCGCCCCACCAGCTCCACTGGTCGACCAGCGGGATGATCACATACACACCCTTCCGGCCAGCGACCGCCAGCGCCTCGTCGAGGGCGACGAACAGCGCCTCCTCGAACACCCCGGGCGCGGTCACGTGGCGCGGCACGTCGGGGCTCGGCGACACCCCCACCGACGGGACGTAGATCCGCGTGACCCGGCCCCCCATCTGCGCGATCGAGCAGACGGCGTCGCGCTGCTCCCACGGGTCGGGCAGGTGCCACTCCGGGTCCTCCAGTACGTGCAGGTTCGGGACGTTGATCGAGACGAACCGGAACGGGGCCCCGTCGACGCGCAGCTCGCCGCCGTCCCGGGTGACGAAGGCGGTGATCGGGGCGTCCGGGCACGGCTCGGACGACGGCTCCACGCCGGTGTCTGTGTCGGTGTCGGAGTCGGTGTCGGTGTCGGAGTCTGTGTCGGTGTCGGAGTCTGTATCGGTGTCGGCGTCTGTGTCGGCGTCGGAGTCTGTATCGGCGTCGGAGTCCGTGTCGGAGTCCGTGTCGGTGTCTGTGTCGCTATCCGAGTCCGTGTCGGCGTCCGAGTAGGGCACGCCGCTCTCGTGGGTCGGCTTGTCGACACAGCCAGGCGCCAGCAGCATCGTGATCGTGGCCCACATCGGCCCTCCGGGTGGCGCTCAGCGCGAGGAAGCGAAGGCGAGCGCTGTGGCCCAATCTTCGGGTAAGACTTCGTGATCCCCAGGTCGTAACCGCCACTCCGGCGGTGCGGCGCTCGGGTCGAGGAACGGCCACACCGGCGCCGCGAGGCCCACCGCCTGCTCGGCGCCCGCCGGGTCGGCCCACGCGTCGTCGGCGCCGTCGGTCACCAGCAGCGGGCGCGGGGCGATCAGCGCGAGCAGCAGGTGCTGGTCGAGCGGCAACCGGAGCTCCTCCCCGGCAAATTCCGCGAACCGTGGGAGCAGCCAGTGCGGGAACAGGGTGGTCAGCGCGCCGATCGACTCACCTTCGAACGACCGCGACAGCGCGGCTCCGGCGGTGCCCGACTGGTGCGCCCACACCATCGCGATGCGCGGGTCGCACGCGCCCGCCCACAACGCCGCTTTGCCCCTGCGCGAGTGCCCGAACACGACGATCCGGGACGCGTCGACGGTGGGCAGGGTCGCGAGCGCGTCCACCGCGCGAGAGAGGCCCCACGACCACGCCGCGATCGTCGCCCACCCGCTCGATGGGTCTGGTGGGGGCGGGAAGTGTGGCTGCACCCCGTCGGCGTGCGCGACGTCCGCGCGGTCGTCGGGGTCGACGTCGGACTGGTGGAACGTCGCGACGGCGAACCCGGCGGCGATCGCGTCTCGGATCGACCAGTAGTCGGCGCGGCTCGCGCGCCCGGCCTCGCTGCTGTCGCAGTCGGGCTCGTTCCAGGCGGTCGGCAACGAGACGCCCGGGTCGTCGCTCACCGCGTGGTTGCCGCACTTGTTGAGGCCCAGGAACACCGGGAACGGCCCAGCGCCGGGCGGCGTGAACACGAGCAGCGCGATCGGCGGCGCGTCGCCGTACCCGATCGACAGCTCGGTCGCGGTCGCGGCGCCGTCGAGCGCGCCCTGCCGCTCCGAGACGACCGACACCGCGACGGGCGGGGGGGCCGGGGACACGCCGTAGACATAATGGGCGAACAACTGGCGCAGCTCGGGGGCGCGGGCGCCGTGCCAGTCGAGCGGGCCAGCGACGGGCTGCCCGTCAGCGTGCGTCAGCGGGTCTTGCGGGTCGACGACCTCCGGCAGCGCCGACGGCTCGGGGTACGGGCCGAACGCCGCCGCGGTGTCGTCGACGCGGGGCCCGCACGCGATCAGCACGACGGGGAGCACGAACCGCATGGTGCCGGGCTAACCCGATCAGGTCGCCGTGGAGGTCCGGTGTCGTCGTCGCCTGCGCGTCTGCACGTCATCCTCGCTCGAAAGGGGCGTCGCGCGGTGGTGTTTCGCCGAGGGCCCACGGACCGGGTGGCGACCCTCCTGTGGGACCGCACGCGCGACACGTTCACGCTCGGTCAGTGGTTGCACGGCAGGATCTACTGGTATCGCGCTGATCTTTCGCCGGACGGTAGCCAGCTCGTCTACTTCGCGATGAACGGGTACTGGCAGGGTGAAGCGCGCGGCGCGTGGACGGCGATCTCACGGGCGCCGTACCTCAAGGCGACGCACCTGATGCCGAAGGGTGACTGCTGGCACGGCGGCGGGCTGTTCGACGAGCGCGGGCGGGTCTGGATCAACGAGGGTTACGGCCACATGGCGCGCCCGGGCGACCCGAAGCTGCGGTACGGCGAGGCCCCGCCCGACGCGGGGCGGTTCGGTGGTGAGTGCCCCGGCGTGTACTTCCCGCGCTTGCTGCGCGACGGCTGGTCGCTGATTGATCGTCCCAAACAAGCTGGGATTTCCGCGATCTTCGAGCGGACGTTCCGCGGGGGCGTGCTCCGAAAGCGGTTTCATGCGGGCGACCAACCCGTGAACCGGAGCGTGTACTACGAGTCGCACGTGGTCGTGTCGGGCGACGGCGCGGTGGCCGACCACCCGGACTGGGAGTGGGCCGACGTCGACGGTGAGCGGCTCGTGTTCGCGGCGGGTGGCTGCTTGTGGGCGCTCCGCCGCGGCGATCCCGAGCCCGTGCTGCTGCACGACTTCAACGCGATGGTGTTCGAGGCGGTGCGGGCGCCGTATTAGGCTCGGCCCATGGTGTACCTCCACCCCGCCCTTGGTGCGCTCACCGTCGTGCTGGTGCTCCTGCTCGGCATGCAGGGGCTGCGCAGCACGCACCGGGCCGCCTACGCCGTCGACGCCCGCCGCGCGCATCGTCGGCTCTCCTGGTGGGTGTTCGGGCTCGGGGTGGTCGTGTTGGGGTTGGGCTTCGGGTCGACGGCGTGGCTGCGGGACGACCTCGCGGTCGCGCAGACGTCCCACGTGCTGGCGGCGGTGCCACTCGTGCTGTTGATGGCGATCAACGCGGCGCTCTCGCGGCGCTTCGCCCGGTCGCCGCGGGCGCGCGTCGCGCACAAGTGGCTGGGCCTGGTGTTGATGGTGGCCGCGGTCGCGGTCGTCGCGCTGGGAATGCGCCTCCTCCCGTAGTAAGAGGCATCCCCTCGTGAAGGGGCGGCAGGAGGCGGGATGGGCAGCGCAGAGCTTGGGGCGGTCATCTCGGTCGTGTTCACGCTCGTCGGCGTGTGCGGGTCGTTCGCGGCGGTGCTGGTCGGCTTCGCCGTGATGGCGTTCGTGCTCTCGCGCGTGGTCAAGGGCCTCTCGGCGGCGAACGCGCGCCCGGCGACGGCGCGCTCCGCGCCGGCCACGGTGGTGTCGGTGGCGGACACCGGCGTCACGCTCAACGACAACCCGCAGGTACGCGTCACGGTGCAGCTCCACCCGGAGGGCGCCGCGGCGTATCAGGCGTCGTTCAGCATGTTCGTGTCGCGCGTTCAGACCGCGCAGTTCCAGCCGGGGTCGCTGCTCGACGTGTGGTACGACGCGGCAAACCCGCAAAAGATCGGCCTCGTCCGCGCGCTCGGCTCGGTCGAGGCCTACGCGCCGGACGGCGGCGTCAAGCCCGACGTGCTCGAGGTGGTGCGCGCCATGATCACGAGCCAGGCGTTGACGGAGGCGCTCGCGAGCGCGCCCGAGCAGCCTGCGACGGTAGTCGCCTGCCGCGAGCTCGGCTTGTACTGCGGCGGGCGCAACCCGTTCGTCGAGCTCCTGGTCGAGGTGCGCCCGGTAGACGGGTCGCCGTTCGCGGCCACCGCCACTGGGGTGGTCGCTCAGTTGTCGGTGGGCAAGTACGCGGCCGGCAACCAGGTGTTCGTGCGGGTGGACCCGGCGAACCGCGAGCGGGTGGCCTTGTCGCGGTCGGCGTGAGCCGAGCGTAGGCGTCTGGCGCGATGAATCGCGCCCCTACGAGCGATGGATCGAGCGCGCGGCGGCGACCAGGGCGTCGAGGTCGCCTGCGACGACGCGGGCGCGGGCCAACGGCACCACCACCCCCTCGAACTTCAGCTCCCACCCGCCCCGGGTCGGGCGCACGCGCTGGAGGGTGCTGAGCGGGAACACCGCCGGCCCGACGAACATCGGGTCGACGCGGAGCTGGTCGCCGACCACGGCGACGCGCACGTGATCGGTCACCGGCCGCTGCCGCACCGACGCCCGCAAGCGCGCGAAGGCCACCAGCCACGCGAGCACCAGCAGCGCGGGCACCGACAGCCACAGCAGCGACCCTGCGAGGTAGTCGGCGATGACGCCGAACATGACGATGGAGACCGAGATCAGCACCACGCGCCGCAGCAGGAACGAGCGGAACACCACCCACCCGTACGCCGCCGGGGACAGCGGCCGAAGGGTGACCTCCAGCGTCGGCGCGTCGCTCGTGCCCACCGCGACGTGCCCACGCACCGACCCGCCGCGCGCCCCGACGTCGATCACGTCGGCCAGGGCGTCGAGCTCGCCTTCGGTCACCTGCGCGCGCTCGATCAGGATCGCGGCGCCGTTGGTGAGCTCGATCCACAAGGCGTCCGGGCGACGCTTCGTCGGCTTGAACCGGCTCCACGCGAGCACCGCGTCGACGCTGGGTGTGTGCATGCGCACCCCGAGCGCGCCCGCCTCGATGAGCACCGCGCTCCGGTCGCGGCTCCCGGCCCGCTCGTTCCTCGCCCACGCTCGGCGGGGCAGCCACGCCGTCCAGGCGAGCAGCACCACGCCGGCCGCAGCCCCGAGGCCGCCCACGCCGCTGTAGGTGGCGACGACCGCCCCGAGCGCCAGCAAGCCGAGCCCGTAGGCGCTCATCACCAGGCGCCGGGTTCGCATTCGCGACCGGTATTGGCGCAAGAACGCCGCGCGGTCGAGGGTGAAGCGCACCCGCGCCCCGCCGACCTCCCCGGGAGGGGACACGTCCGATCCGGGCGGTCGCCACGCGTCGTCTGGGGAGGGAACCTGCATTGTGGCCCCATAACCCGACGATCTGCAGCGCTGCTCGCTGGCGCACGGGAGACGAGCGGGCTGAAAGCCCGCGCTCCGAAGCGCCGCTGCGAGCCGTAGCCCGGCGGGAGCGCGGGCTTTCAGCCCGCCGGTCCGCGGGCTTTCAGCCCACCCGTCTCCGCGCAGAGCGCGTGCTTCGAGGCTCGGTCAAACCTGGCTGAAGCGCTTCCGCGAAGACCGCTAAGGCAGCGCCTCCATCGCGACGCCTTGGAACTCGGACCGTGCACCCGGCGCGGCCAGGGCGACCCACGGCCCGCAGGTCGCCGTCGGCCGACCGTACAGGGTGAACCCGGTCTGCAACGCCTCGAGGCCACACGCCCCCGCCGCGGGCGTGCCCCCGACCGCGACCAATACGAACCCGGTGGTCGCGGCCGCGACCGTGGCGCCGTCGGCGCGCACCGCGGTCGCGAGGTCGCCGCTGCCGTCTTCGAACCAGGCGAACAGCGCGCTGGGGTCGAGGCGGAGCGCGACCGGGCCACCCGTCGGCTCGAGCAGGACCGGCACCCCGACCGCCAACGACGGCGCGCCGTCGAGCTGCTCGGGGGTCGGCACGCAGGTAGCGTCGACCGACGGGTCGGGCGGCCCGGGCACCTCGATGGCGTACGTCCACACCTGCGGCTCGAACGGCACCTCCTCACCCGCGGCGCACAACGAGCGGTCGACGCTCCACACCCACGCGACGGCCGCCCGCGTGTCGACCCCGTCGACCGCCGACTGCTCGTCGATCGGCCCGAGGATGCGCATCCAGGGCCCCGACCCGTCCGCCTGGTCGATCAGCGCCCCGCTGCACGCCGCGAGGAGGACGAGCATCAGTCCTCCCCGTCTTCGTCGTCGTCGGTCTGGTCCGCGTCGGAGTCGTCGTCGTCGGGGTCGTCGTGGTGGTCGTCGGGGTCGTCTTCGTTCTCGATCTCGGTGCTGTCCTGGACGTTCTCGGTCACGCGCGCGAGCTCGGCGCTCAGGGCGTCGACGACGAGCAGATCGTCGTCGTCGGCGTCGACACCGCGGAGCCACTCCGCGGGCTCGAACACCCACCGCACCACCACGACGCCGTCCGCGGGCACGTCCAGCTCCGCTTCGCCGACCAGCGTCACGAGCGGCAGCGAGATCGCGACCGGGACCTCGTCGATCGTGCCGCTCGCACGCAGCCCACCGCTCGGGTGCTCCAGCACCGCGGTGAACGTGGCGTTGTGGAGGCCGGTGTCGACCGCGACCCGCGGCCACGCGAGCACGTCGGGCGGCGTCGCGACCGACAGCTCGGTCGCCGCGACGTACAGGATGTCGAGCGGCCCCTGGGGGCCGTCGCCGCTGATCTCGAGGCGCTGCACGACGAGGTCGAGCTGGTCGAGCTGCGTCTCGTCGTCGTCCGACGCCCACGCGAACTCGACGCGCACGGTGCCGTCGGGCACGTCGGTGGTGTCGACCGGCTCGGCGCCCTCGCACGCCGCGAGCACCACTCCGAGCGGCCAGAGGCGGATCATGGCCGCACCACCAAGCCGACGCGCGCCGACGCCGCGGGCGTGACGACGCCCCCGAGCCAGAGCGGGCCGCCGCCGACCCACGCCGCGAGCCCGACGGCGCCCGACCCGACACGCGCGGACCACCCGACCTCAGCGCCCAGGACCCCCACCGTGACCGCCTCCGCCTCGGCGTCTCCGTACCACGCGCCCCACACGGGGTGCTCGGCGCGACCGGCGATCTGGGTGAGGCTGCCGCCGCCGCCTGCGAGCCCGGGCCCGGTGCGCACGACGCCCTCCGTGAGGTCGTACCGCCAGCCGACCCGCACGTCCCACCCCGCGTCGACGCCGCCCCACCAGTCGGTCTCGAACGGCACGCGCGTGAAGCTGCCGGTGACGTCGACGTGGTGCCCGTGACCGAGCGCGCGCGACCCGGACAGCCACGCCCCGTGCCCATCCGGGCGGCCCGGGGTGGCCCCGATCGTCGCGCGGTAGCCGCCGCTGAGCTCGACCGGACGCGCGTCGACGAGGCCCCCGCGCGTCCACACCCGCAGGGCAGGCGACAGCGCCTCGCTCGGCGTCCACAACGCCCACCCGTCGCGGATGTCGACGTCGGCGACCTCGAGCGCGTCGCCGAGGGTGGTCACCTGGTACGACCCCGGCGGCAGCGCGACCGTGGCGCCGGCCCCGGCCGGGATCTCGGCGAGCACGTGGCCGTCTCGGCGCGACACGACCAGCAGCGGCGCGGGGACGGGGCCCACCACCCGCAGGCCGGTGCGGCTGTCCGCGAGCTCGGTGAGCACGGTCTCGCCGAGCGCGCCGGCCCACCGCGGCTCCTGCACGCCGCCGATGCCGGCCGCGGCCGCGGACGTGTGCCGCTGCGTGAACGCGAACACCTCCCGCAGCGTGACGCGGTGGTCGCCGTCGGCGTCGGCGGCGCCGCGCGCGCCGGAGGTGAAGAAGTGGGTGAACAGCGCCCCGCGCCGATCATCGACCTCGTACGACGACTGCTCGGGCCCGCTCGAGGCCAACCACGCCTCGTCGGACGGCGGCTCGAACCCACGCGGGGCGTCCGACACCTCGACGAGGGTGGCGCCGCGGGTGCGCGCGATCTGGCCGGCCTGGCACGTGTCGAGCACGAACACCCGCTCGGTCGCCGGGACGACGCGCGCGGCGGTCTTCAGCGCGTCGAACGCGAGGCGCTCGTCGCCGAGGTGCAGCCCGTCGGCGGCGCTGTGGCCGGCGTAGTAGACGAACAACGAGACGCTCCCGCCGGCGGCCTCGATCTCGGCGGCGCGCACGGTCACTCGGCCGAGCGCCTGGGTGAGGGTGGCCGTCGTTGCGTCGGGCACGTGCCAGGCGTCGCCGGGGCGCACGCCGCCGACCTCCTGGAGCATCGCGATCACGCTCTGGGCGTCGTCGTCGGCGAAGCGGAGGGGCACCTCGCCGGGGGCGCCCTCGGTCGAGGACACCACCAGCGCGAGGCGCACCAGCTCCACCGCGCCGGGGGTCATCGCGCCCCCGCCCGGGTGACGTCGAGCACGAAGCGATCCGCGCGGGCGGAGGCTTCGAGCTGGGCCGGCGCGCCGCAGTCGTCGAGCTGGACGACGAGCCACTCAGGGTCGGTCGCGCCGTCGAGGCGGAGCGCGGCGCCCGGGGTCGCCCGTTGGCCCCGCGCGACGGGCACCGTCGTGAGCGGCTGGGCGCCCCCCGCGCCCGACACCGTCCCCACCGACAAGCACCCGTCGCGCGGCGCCGTCACCGTGACGAACAGCAGGTCCCCCTCTTGGAGCGCGCCCAGATCCACGGCCTGCGCCCCGCGCGCCGCGACGACGTCGACCGGAAGGGCGCCCATGACCCGGTGCTCCTCGGGCGCCTGCGTGAGGTGGACGAACAGGGCGGCGGCGGCGGCGATCGCCAGCGCTGCCGCGGCGGCGCCCCACCAAACCGCCGCCGGCCGGGCGCGCGACGGCTGCTGGCTGCGGCCTGCGTGGAGGGGGTGCGGCGTGCCGTAATCCGGCGGCAACACCCGCTCCTGGGCGCGCCACCACGCGTCGAGCTCGCGCAGCTCCTCGGACCGCGGCGGGGCGCCGTCGAGCAGCGCGAGCTCCTCGTCGATCTCGTCGAGCGGCCCCGAGTTGGTTCGCTGGAACGTCGTCATGCTCCCTCCATAGCGCCCAGATCACGCAGCGCGCCCTCGAACGCCGCGCGCGCGCGGCCTACCGTGCGGGTCGAGACGCCCCTCAGCTCGGCGGCGCGCTCGTTGGTCAACCCCATTCCCCAGGTCATCACGACCAGCTCCCCATCCGCCTCGTCGAGGTGGGCCAGGGCCCGCCTGACGAGGTCCCGCGAGATGGCGTCGACGTCGATCGGCGTCGTCGGCATCCCCACCAGATCGTCCGCGTAGCGGTCGAGCAGCCGGCTGCGGGTGCTCGACGTGCGCAGGAGGGCGAGGCAGCGACGCGTGGCCGTCGTGTAGAGCCAGGCGAGCGCTTCGGGCCGGCTACGGACCTCGAAGTCGCTCTCGATGGCCTTGAGGTACGTCCACTGCGTCGCGTCCATCGCCTCCTCGGGGCGACGCAGGACCCGCACGCACCGTCGCAAGACGAGGTGACCGGTCTCCCGGTACAGCGCTTCGATGGCGGCGCGTCGGTCCACTGCGTGCTCCCTGTTGCTCAGGCGCCTTCCGTCTCGTCGGAGTCGGCACCGTCGTCCTCTTCCCCAGAGTCGTCGGAGTCGTCCTCGCCCTCGTCTTCGCCCTCGTCTTCGCCCTCGTCCTCGCCCTCGTCTTCGTCTTCGGTCTCGTCCTCGTCCTCGTCCTCGTCCTCGTCCTCGTCTTCGGTCTCGTCCTCGTCCTCGTCCTCGTCCTCGTCCTCGTCCTCGTCTTCGTCCTCGTCGCCACCGTCGTCGTGGTCGTCGTCGTGGTCGTCGCCGTCGTCGTCGTGGTCGTCGCCGTCGTCGACGCCGTCGTCATCGTCGTCGTGGTCGTCGTAGTCCGGCGTGCCGTCGTCGTCGGAGTCGATGCCGTCGAGCGGGTTCTTCTCGACGTCGACGCGGATGCCCTGGTCGAGCTCGACCACCAGCATGGAGCCGAGGTCCAGCGCGCCGCGGAAGTTCGGGATGTCGGACCGCAACGCGCCGGTCCCATCGTCGAACGCGACGACGCCGACCCGGCCGTCGGCGAGCTCGACGGTGACGGTCACGGCGTCGTCGGTGCCGAGGTCGAGGCTGAACGCCCCGGACGGGTTGCTGGCGTCGAACCGGGCGCCGCTGCTGTCTACCGCGTACACGGCGGCGGCGTCGGCCGGCGCGATGCCTTCGAGCGCGCGATCCGACGACGCGCCGCAGGCGGTGAGCGCCGCGAGCAACAGGGGCAGGGTCAAGTTCCGTGGGTTCATCTGGCCTCCTCGGCTCGTTTCGTGAGCCTCGATGGAGGAACGCTCCAGCAGGAACACGTCGGACACAGGTCGGCGCACTTTTTCTGGACCGGATCGACCCGATGGGGCGCGGGTCGTGGGTTACCGGCGTTGTTGTTGGTGAAGACGCGTGCGGGTGGCCCCGGGCGCGGGTAGGCTGGCGCCGGAGCGTCCGATGGTGTTGGGGTCGGTCGTGGCGCTGGTGCTGCTGGTGGAGCTCGTCGCCGTCGCGCTGACCGTGCACGCGCGCGCGCGGACGTCCGTGCGGCACGCGCTCGTGCTGGGGGCGCTCACGATCACCGCGTTCGCGGTCGGGGTGGTGGGCTGCGTCGTCGAGCTCGTGCGCTCGTTCGGCCACGTCGCCGTGGTCGAGCCGGTCGGCAAAGCCAGCACCCTCGCCGGCGACATCGACCACGCGATGGCCATCCTCGTGGTCGGCGTGATCGGCGCGACCGGGCCGGCGATCGGCACGCTGCTGGTGCTCGCTCGGCGCGGCCGGCGGCGCTGAGCCGTCATTCGGTCGGGACGACCGGGATCAGGACCGCGTCGAGGTCGTCGTCCCACACGCCCGCGTGCAGCCGGTCGACAAGCTCCAGCTCGGCGGCCAACAGCTGCCGATCCGGGCGCGGCTCGTTGAGCGCGTCGAGCACCGCCGGGTCGTCGACCACGGTGTTGCCAGGGAACTCCAACAGGTCCGTCTCGCCGAGCCCGCCGAGGTACGCGCTGTCCGGGTTCAGCCTGAAGAACCGCGCGCCGCTCACGCCCTCGAGGCCCACCCGGGTGTGCTCGTGCACGATCTGGGCGTGGTCGAACCGCGAGCCCAGCACGAACATCGGGCGGTCGTCGCCAGCGTCCCGAACCTGGCGGAGGCTCACGACGGCGTCCCAGCCGAGCCAGAACGCCTCGGTAGACGCCGCGTCTTGCCAATCGGCCGGGACGCCGCCCACCGGCGCGAACACGGCCGCCGCGTTCGCCTCCACCTCGGCGTGCATCTCGGTCGACACGAACGAGAACCCGGTGATCTGATCGATGAGGGGGCGAAAGTACGTCTCGCTCGCGTCGCGCACGTCGTCGCCGTCGGTGTCGGCCCACAGCACCCCGCTCATATGGTACCGCAGGCTCTCCTGGCGCCCCGGGAACGGGCAGCCGCCGTCGAGCGTGCACGATCCGGGCTCGAAATTATCGACCAGGGCGCCGAACGGCGACATCTCTTGCAGCGTGATCTGGTCGGTCAGCGGGCTCTCCCACATGACGACGCCGTCGACGGGCAACGTGGCGTCGCCGACCGCGGCGTTGAGCACGTGGCTGCCGCCGAGCGACAAGCCGGTGCCGACGACGAAGCCAGGGAGGAACGGCGCGAGGTCCTCCCGCGACGCGCCATCGAGGGCGCCGACCTCGCCGCGGACGAAGCGCACCGTGCACGCGAACGCGTCGCGCACACCGGGGCCCCCGAAGTCGTCGACGCCGCCGGACGCGCTCCCGTCCGGATCGGCGGTGCCGGGCCGCAAGAACTGGACGACCGCGGCCCCGTTCTCGGTGGCGAGCGCGGGATCGTGGCCGATGTCCCACCCGACCGAGCCGGCGCCGCCGACGCGCACGAACACGGGCACGGCGCCGTGCCGCGCGCCTTTGGAGGACGGCCACCACAGCCGCGTGGCGAGCCCCTCGGCCCCGGCGATCGGGCAGTCGATCTGGGCGTCGGCCTGACCCGC
>CAIUDO010000648.1 GCA_903897935.1 uncultured Pseudomonadota bacterium | reverse complement strand
CTACCTGGCGACCGTGGTCGAGCGCCTTCAGGCGGGCATCCCATGATCCTGCTTCACCTGTTCGCGTGTACGTTCCAGCCGGGCGGCGCGTTCGCGACCCTCGACGGAGCGACGTTCGAAGCGGCGCTCGAGCCGGGCGCTGCCCGTGACCTGTCGACCGGCGACGCGCTGATCTTCCTGACCGACCTCGCGTACGAGGTGACGGTCGAGCGCGCCGACGTAGGGGTCGAGAGCGTCGACATCCTGACGCTGCAGGCGTCCGGTGGCGCGTTCGACCCGGCGAACCCGCCGGACGGCTTCACGTTGTGCCACGGCGGTCACTGCCACGACGAGGGCGGCGCGTTGTGGTCGTACGCCGAGGTCGAGGCGTTCATGGCCACCGGGGGAGGCGGGTTCTCCACGGTGGTCGGCATGCCGGTCGACGCGTCGCTCGACCTCGTCCACCCGGAGGCGCGCGCGGTGGCGCCCGACACGAGCGACCTCCCGATGGGTCCGCTCGACCGTCTGGAGGTGGGGTGGACCACGTTCGTGCTGGAGGGGACCGCGGTCGGGGGCGCGTTGGTAGGCCCGACGCCTGTGCGGGTCGAGGTCGCGCTGCCCGACGCCGTCGGGGTGGACCTCGGCTACGACGTCGGTCGGACCGGCCCCGAAGCGCTGACGCTCGCCGCTCGCCTCGCCGTCCCCGGCACACTGTTCGACGGCGTCGACCTGGCCACGCTCGTGGTCGACGGCGCCGTGGACCTCACCGCTACCGACGCCGCGCAAGGCGTCATCGACCACCTGCTCGAGTCCGTCGTCACGGCCGAGCTGACCGACGTGGCCACCGGCACCGTCATCACCGAGGAGGAACCATGAGCTTGATCGCTTTCTTGTTCGCATGTGGCAAAGCGGACACCGCGGAGGCCGAGGATCCCGAGGCGCACGCGTGTGAGACGGTAGGGGCGGGAGGGGCGCTGACCGCGGGCGCCGCCCCGGACGACACCGCGCCGGCGCTGCCGATCGGCGAGGAGGGGTACGTCGTCACGCTGGTGGACGGCGCGCCCGGCTACCTGAAGGTCGACGTCGCCGAGCCCGAGACGGCCGCGCTGCTGTTCCTCGACACCGCCGACGTGGTGACGGGCCTGTGGTTCGAGGCCACCGAGGAGACGCTCCCGGCGGGCGCACCGAACGATCAGTGCGCCACCGAGATCCCGGAGCACTTCGACCTCGACTTCCACGAGGCCGGCACGTGGTACATCCAGGTCGGCCCGGCGGCGGTCACCGAGGCTTGGATGCTCCTTCACGACGCAGCAGGGCACGTTCACGAGTGAAGCCAGCGTTGATCCAGTGCCGTGGCCTGCTCGTCGGCTACGAGGGGCGGGCGGTCCTCCCGCCAATCGACGTCGACGTGCGCGCGGGGTCGTTCGTGGTGGTCGCGGGCCGCAACGGCTCGGGAAAGTCCACGTGGTTTCGCACGGCGCTCGGCTTGTTGCCGCCGGTGGGCGGGTCGCTGGTGCGCGCCGACAGCGTTCGACCCACGTACATGCCGCAGCGCATGCGGTTCGACGACCTCACGCCGGTCACGGTGGCGCAGGTGGTCGGGATGGGCACGCTGCGCGGGTGGTCGTTCTTGCGTCCGGGCGGCGGCGCCCAGGCCGCGGCGGCGATGGAGCGGCTCGGGATCACGTCGTTGGCCGGGCGCACGTTCCGGAGCTTGTCCGAGGGTCAGAAGCAGAAGGTGCTGCTCGCGCGTATCGTCGCGTCCGGGGCCAACATCGCGCTGCTCGACGAGCCGACGGCGGCGATGGACCACGCGGCGGAGCGGGAGACGCTCGAGGTGTTGGCGTCGTTACACCGTGAGCTCGGCCTCGCGGTCGTTGTGGTGAGCCACCACCTGGCCGCGGCGGTGCCGTTCGCGACCGACGCGATCTTCTTCGACCCCGACGCCGGGCAGGTCGTCGCGGGGAGCGCGCGCGAGGTGTTCCGGCATCCGGCGTTCCTGGCGCGTCATGGGGAGCTGCACCTTGGTTGATCTCGCGACGGCGTGGGAGCTGTTCCGCGACGCGATCGTGTGCGCGGTGTTGGCCGGCGTGGTGCTGGGCGGGCTCGGCGTGCACGTCGTGGTGCGGCGCATGGTGTTCGCGTCGGCGGCGCTGGCCGAGGCGGCCGCGTTGGGCGTCATGATCGGGTTCTTCGTCGAGATCTACTCGGGGCTCGCGGTCCCGCCGTCGCTCACCGCGATCGGGGTGGCGTTGTTGGCGGCGGTCGGGCTGGCGTGGCGGCCGGAGGCGGTCAGCCGGGAGGTGATCCTGGCGGCGGTGTGGATCGGGTCGGCGGCGCTGGCGTTGGTGGTGGGGGCCTCGATCACGCAGGAGGCGCACGACGTCGCCGAGATCCTGCTCGGAAGCGCGGTGTTGGTGCGCCCGGAGGACCTCTGGCGCGTCGCCGGCTCGTCGGTGTTCGTGGCCGGCGCCGCGGCGGTGCTGCATCGGGGGCTGGTGTTCGCGGGGTTCGACGAGGAGACCGCGCGGGTGCACGGCTTGCCGGTGCGCGCGCTCGAGGTCGCGTTGTGGGCGCTGATCACGATCCAGGTGGCGACGTGCACGCGGGCGCTCGGGGCGCTCCCGGTGTTCGCGTTCTCGGTGTTGCCGGGGGCGGCCGCGTTGCTGTGGGTGGGGAGGTTGCAGGCGGCGTTCCCGGTGGCGGCGGCGCTCGGCGCGGTGTCCGGGGCGGGCGGGTTCTTGCTCGCGTTCGTGTTCGATCTGCCGGTCGGCGCGTCGCAGGCGGGCGTCGCGACGGCGCTGTTCGCGTGCGGCATGCTGTGGTCGCGGGCGCGGTCGAGCGCGTTGTTGCGGTAGCGGGCGGCCTCCGGCACAGCCCGGGAGCGAACGCCCTCGAACTTACGGGGGTGCGGAGCAATCCGGCTTCAACTTGACAGGGCCTCGGTGGTGGTGGGCGTGGGCGGCGGAGTCACCGAGGTCGCCGCCGGATTGTGTAGCTTTGCTCGTTCGGGACGGACGGCGACGCGGCCGGCCTGGGGCCCGTGTCAAGTTGAACCGCGATTGCTCCTGGCCGCCGCAAGTTCGGGGTCGATTGTTCCTCCGGCGCCGTGGGCGGGCCGAGGTCGGTCACCGGTTCGATCGGGCCGTGCGCTCGCCCGCGTACGATTCTCGCCTCCGCGTGATGCGCGGGCGCGGCGTGGCCCGTTGTTGGGCCATGAGTCCTGACCCGTCCAACGAAAGAAGCTTGTCGCTGCTGGAGCCGTACGGCGGCCCGATCCCGCGTGGTACCCTTCGGCCGGTCGAAAGAGCACCATCGACGGCGGGTTCGCGCATGGTCGGGGAAGAGGTGGTCGAGCGTGCGCTCGCCGGGGACAAGAAGGCGTGGAACCTGGTGGTCGCTGCGCACCACGCGGCCGTGGTGGCCTACGTGCAGCGTCGGTGGCCGCTCGTACACGCGCGTCGTGGCGCGGAGGACGTCGTACAAGAGAGCTGGTTCCGTCTGTTTCGACGGATCGAGGATGGCGTCGCGGGTCGCAAGGAGCGGGTCCCGCGGCTGGTGCTGCCGGGCATCGCCAGGCGCCAGGCGCGCTTCGTCGCGCTCGAGTGGCTGCAGCGGCGCGCCGAGGACCAGGGCGACGACCTCGATGGGCCGGATGACCGTCAAGGACCGGACGACGAGGCCGCCGCGCGCGAGATGTTCCGTCGCATGGAGCGCGCGCTCGCCAAGCTGCCGGCGCGGGAGCGGCTCGCGTGGAGCCTCTACTATGAGGAGGAGCGGACGCCGGCGGAGATCGCGCTCAAGATGGGCCTCGGCTCGGAAGGAGCAGCTCGAACCATGATCTCGCGCGCGCGAAAGCACTTGCTGGCGCTGATGGAGCAGGCATGAACCCACACTTGTCGTCAGACACGCTTGGTGATCTGGCCGCCGATCTGCTCGACCAGGAGGCGCACTTCGCGGCCACCAACCACATCGACACGTGCGAGCAGTGCCGCGCCGCGTTGGCGGGGCACGTCGCGGCCGAGCGAAAGCTGGTCCAGTTCGCCGAGCACCGTCAGGCGCGGGTCGTGGTGAAGCCGAAGCGGAAGGGGCTGTGGACGCTGGCAGCGTTGATCCCGGTCGCCGTGGCGGCCATGGCCCTGATCGTGCCGGTCTTGCGCACGCCCGAGCCACCGCCGCCGCCCGCGTACGCGCTGGAGCTGGTGCCGTCCGCGATGGCGCTGCGCGGGGCGGGCGGTGAGGTCGCGGCCGCGGTGGCTTGGTCGGAGGGGACCACGCTCGACGCGGTGCTTCGCCCCGATGTGGACTACCCGACCGGCGTAGATGCGTCGGTTTGGGTGGTCGATGATCGGGGGCCCGTCGTGTGGCCGGTCCAGGTCGAGGCGGCGCCGTCCGGCGCGCTGCGCGTCAGGCTCGATCCGTGGTCCGCCGTGCACGGTGCGCCGTCCGAGGTGGTGGTTCAGTACGGCCCGAAGGGCACTGGCCCCGACGCGCCGACCCTCGGGGAGTTGCCTGGTGGTTGGTTCGAGCTGCGCGCGTCGGTCTACGCGCCGTGACGAGGTGGCTGCTCGTCGCGCTGTGGGCCTGCGTGGAGGTCCCGCCTGATCCGGCTCCGGCGCTCGAAGGCGCGTGGGTGGGCGGGTGCAACGACGTGCTCGACGACGGCGCGTGCTTGGTCGCGCCCGGGGGCAACGTGGTCGTGTGGCTGCCCGACGAGGCGCCGGAAGAGGTCCGAGCGTACCTCGGAGACGACGAGGTCAGCGTCGAAGCCGACGAAGTAGGCGCGATCCTGCGCGTGGTCGCCCCGGCTGGCCCGCAGACCGTGCGGGTCGAAGCCGGGGGCGCCGTGATGGAGCTGGAGCTTCGGGCGCCGCGGCCGATCGGCGATCCTCTCGACGACGCCTCGGCGCAGCTCCGCCGACGGATGAACGACCCCGACAGTGACGATCGCGCTAGCGACCTGGCCGCCGAGCTGCGCGTGAACGCTGCGGCCCACCTTGCGGCGGGCCATCGATTCGCCGCGGTTCGCGACGCTCAGCTCGCGGTCTGGCTGCTCGCCCAGCAACCGGGAGGCTCTGCGGAGGCGCGTCAGGTGCTCGCCGAGTGGTCGCGCGCGTTGGAGTCGAACCTCGACGCGGCGTATCTGGCAGCGTTCAATCACGGTTTGGTGGAGGCGAGCGTTGGCGCCGTCGATCGCTCCAGGCGCCACTTCGACTACGCGGCCGAGCTCGCGCGTCGGTCGGGGCGTCCGGGCCGTGTGTCGGAGGTGCGCGACCGCATCGCTCAATCGTTGGCGGCTGCCGGTCAGTACCAAGAGGCGCTCGCCACCACCCAGACGATCGTGACCTCGCTCAAGGAGCCGTGCGGGCTCGCAGCAGAGCGAAACAACCTAGCTTGGACCGGACTGCTCGCGATCCACAGCGGCGCGATGACTGTGGCGGAGGTCGGGGACGTGTTGGGTGGGAGTCCGCAGCGCTTGTTGGTCCAAGCGCGCGACGACCTCCCGGACACGTGCGGCCAAGCCGTCTCGACCCGAGGCCACATCGCGATCAACCTGGCGCTCGGTGCCCTCATCATCGATAAAGACCCTGACGCCGCGCTCGCGGAGCTGAAGAAGGTCCCCGTCGACGTCATCGCAGACCACGCGCAGATGAAGGTTTGGGACCGCTGGATCCGGCTGCGCGCGGGTCTGTTGAAGCGCGACCTCGCGTCGTCGTCGGCGGCGCTCGCGGATCTGGCGGCCGCAGCGGTTGAACAGGACGATCCTCTGAAGCGCGATCTCACGGTGGGCTGGCGCGCTTGTTTTGGCGAAGCGCTGCTCGCCGAGGCCGCCGGCGATGACCAGCAGGCGCTGGATACGTTGGCCCGCTGCGCGGATCTGCGCGCCGAGGCTGCCCTGCTCGTCGCGGTGAACAGCGGCCGTGACACGTTCGTGGCGGACACCAACGAGGCCGTGCAGCTTGAGGTGGCCATCCTTGCGCGCTCCGGTCGCGTGGAGGAAGCACTTGCGCGGCTGCGCGCGCACCGCGCGGGCCACTTGAACGAGCTGGCAACGCTGCGCGAAGGGCCTCGCACCGCCGAGCAGGTCGCGCGGCGCGACACCGCGCTCGAGCGGTACGCGCAGCTTCGGCGCGTCGCCTACCCGAAAGATGAGTGGAAGCTGTCGGCGGAGGCACGCGAAGCGATGTACCTCGCCCGTTCCCAGGTGGCTGGTGCCGCTGCCGAGGCGTTCGCGCTCGCCTTCACGGGCCCGGCGGGTCCAGCCGCGCGCGTGGCGCCGCCCGAGCCGGGCGAGCTGATCCTGACCTGGACCGACGGGCTCGGGTTCGCAGCCACCGAAGACGGCGTCGTCGCTCGCCCCATCCCGCCGTTGCCGGACGCCCCGACCCCGCAGGACCTCGCGCGCTGCTTGTTCACGCCGTTCCAGGACCTCTTGGCCGTCGCGCAGCGGGTCACGATCGCGCCCGCTGGACGGTTCGCGAGGTTTGACCTCCACGCCGCGCTGGTCGGAGGCGCTCCGTTGGCCCTCGACGTCCCGGTCGCGTGGAGCCTCGATCTAGGGCGGGCGGGAGGTCGGCCTGCCGCGCCGCGTCGCGCGTTGGTGATCGCCGACCCTGGGAACAACCTTCCCCGCGCGCGTGAAGAGGGGCGAAGCGCCGTGGCCGCGCTCGAGTCCGCGGGCGTTGACGTGGTGGAGCTCGTCGGCCCGCAAGCCACCCTGCGTACCGTCGTCGACCAGCTCGGGAGCGTCGATTTGCTTCACTTCGCGGGCCACGGCACGTTCAGCCAACACGGATGGTCCGCCGGGCTGACGCTGGCCGATGGCCGCGATCTGCTCGCTACCGACGTGCTGACCGCGCCCGCGGTGCCAGCGTGGGTCGTGCTGTCGGGCTGCTCGACCGCGGCGACGCGGCCGGCCATGGTCGAGACCATGGGCCTCGCTCAGGCGTTCCTAGTGGCGGGCAGCGCGGACGTGGTGGCGACGACGCGTCCGGTCCACGACGAGGTCGCGGCGCGCTTCGCCGCGGCGTGGCACGCGTCGCTGGCGCAGACGGGAGATGGCGGGATCGCCTATCGCGACGCTGTTCACGCGGTCTCCGACGACGACTGGGCGGCGTTTCGCCGCCTCGTGTTCTAATGCACGCGCTTGAGCACGGGCAGCGCACAGGGGGTTGTATGGGTCGCAGCAGCGGAGCTTGGTTGCGTTGGAGCACGGGAGCGTTCGTGGGCCTGGCGGTCATCGGGTGTGATCCGCGGGTACCCGAGCCGAAGACACCAGCGCCGACGCGAGATTTCGGCGGCATCGTCGCGACCGCCCCTGTGAAGCGGTACATCGGCGTGTCGACGTCGGAGCCGAGCCCACCTGCGGGGTGGACGATCAGGGCGCTCAACGCGGGGTGTGGTGGCAAGGGGGGAGAAGAGTGCTTCTACCTTGCCGAGTTTGACGGGAGTGAGCTCTCTCCGAGCGCCATTGAGGCCCTCGGCAGCGCGTTCGGTGTCACGCCGGGGGATGCCACCATGTTGGCGCCAGATCTTCCGGTCGTGGCGACGGCTGGGGCGCTGACGCCTGCGTTGCACGACGCGTTCGCGGAGAGCCTCTCTGGCGGCGTCGGTAAGGTCTCCACTTCGTCGACCGACGTCTCGGTGACGCTCGCGGTCGTCGACACCTACCTTCCACTCGGCACGAACTTCCTCAGCGCGGACCCTGCGACGCTGGGCAACACCCACGGGTTCACGCTGCTGGCGTTGGCGCATCAGCTCGTGTGCGGTGGGAACGCGACCTGCCCGGTGCGGGTCGAGAGCTGGGGTGGACTGCCGTTCGTGCCGCCTGGGAACACCATCGGCTCCGTGACGGGCAGCTACGGCACGTTCGGAACGGTAGGCGAAGCGATCCAAGCGGGGCTCGTGGCGCGGGCCGATCCCCCAGCGACCACGCAGCTGGTGCTGAACCTCTCGCTCGGTTGGCACCCCTCCCACGGGGGCGATCCCGAGAACCGTTGCGGGTGGCCAGCTCCGATGCGGTTCCTGCACAGCCAGATTCGGGCCGCCAGGAACGCGGGGGCGCTGGTGGTGGTCGCGGCGGGCAATCGCACCGGCAGCACGGACGGTGGTGCCGGCCCGCTCTTCCCGGCCGGCTGGAACGAGATGGGAACGAGCGACCTGACGACCCCCGGTTCGTGCGCCGATGGCCCGGGTGGCGGTGAGAAGCTCTTGTGGTCGGTCGGCGCAGTGGATGCTGGTGGTCGTGCGCTGCCGCTCGGCCGCGCTGGTGGTTTCGACCTGACTGCGTATGGCGACCACGCGGTCACGACGTTGGGAGGCGACGCTACGCCCGCGCTGACAGGCACTTCCGTGTCGGCGACAGTCGTGTCCGCTGCCGCGGCGGTAACCTGGGCGTCGCTTCTGGCTGTCCCGCCTGCACCGAATCAGACACCCTCCGATACCGACGTCATTGGCGCCGTCTACGCGGGTACGGGCTCGAACGACCCGGGATGGGTACACATGTGTCGGGGCGTGCAAGTCGCGCAAGGACCCTATGCGTGTGCCGAACTGGCGGCGATCGCGCCCGCGCCGCCCGCGTGGCCCGAGCCGAGTAACCTACCGCAGCTGCAAGCCACGACGATAAATACGGCGAACAACCCGTCTTGCTCCGTGGGCACCGTTGAGGTCGTCACCTTGACAACCACCACTACCGCTCCAGCGAAGACGGTGTCTTGGTGCCCCGAGGACGAGCTGTTCTCGCAGTTGGCCGTCGCCCCCTGGGTGCGGCCGCAGCCGGATGTCGTTCCGTGCCCACCGTGCGCGCTCATCGCGCGGCCGGGCTCGGTCGACGTGTTCGTCGACGACGGGGATGTCGTGGACGGCACCAACGGCACGTCCGACGTCTCGATTCAACTCCTGTTCTCCGACAACACGCAGCGCCGCTTCTGGATTGAGCCTGCGCTGGTTTCCGCCGCCCCATGGGGGCTGACCTTGGGGGTCGACGGTATCGGTGGTGTCCCCCCCGGTACCGGTGGGCCCAGTGTCGTGGGCGCGCGGCTCGTCGCCGCGAACACGAATGGAAGCACCCAGACGAGCGTGATCATGCCGCTCGCGGTGTTTGCCGCGCCGTCGACGCCCTGATCGCGGGGCACGACCTCGACGTCGTTGGTAGCGTGCCGCTGAAGCCTACCTCGAGCCGACAAGCTGCCCAGCGGCCCACGTGGGCTTCGCTGGGTGGCAGCAGCACACGAGCCCCGCGGAGCATGTTTCTCCCCATCGCCTCCCAGCTCGTCGCCTATGCGCGAAGCCGGATTCCGTCGTGCGTCAGGGCGAGGCGACCGGCTCACCCCAGCGATCGACCTCCTCGTACGGCAGCCCCGTCGCCCGGAGCGCCTCCCGGTGGGCGTCGAGATCCCCCACCACCACCCAGACCCGCTCGGGCTGGGCCAGCGCGCGCGCGGCGCGACGCACCCCGTCGCCCGAGGCGGCGCCGAGCCGGTCCAGCCGATCCTGGAGCGCCGACGCCGGCGCGCCGTTCGCCCAGTACTGCAGGCCGGAACGGAGGTACGCCGAGAAGTCCCAGGTGCGGGTCGAGTCGCGCAGGTACCGCCGGGCGCGTTCGGCCTCTTCGTCGGTCGGCGGTCGGCTGGCGGCGGCGTCGATCTCCTCGCGCATGGCGTCCAGGGCGAGCGCGGTCGCGTCGCTCTGCACGGCCGCGGTGCAGCTGAACAGGGCCGCCGCAGGGTGATGCTCCACCGTGCACCACGCTGCGTAGGTCCAACCTTCGACCTCCCGGAGGCGATGGTTGACCCGCTGGTCCCCGATCACGAGGCCCGCGATGCGGGCCGCCTCCATCGTGCCGCAGGTCGGGGGCGCGCAAGCGGCGTCCGCGGACTCCAACTTGGGATCGACCACCACGACCCCTACTGCGGCTTGCGCCGCGCCCGGGACGTGGACCGCCATCAGGCGCTCCGCCGCCACGGGCACCGCCGAGAGCGGCGGGGGAGGCGACCCGGGCGCGTCCCACGCGCCCAGGTGGGCCTCCAGCGTGGGCGCGATCTCCTCGGCGGTCCAGGGGCCCTCCACCAGCACGACCGCCCCGCGAGGCCCCCAGTAGCGCGCCCGCCAGGCGTCCAAGTCGCTCGCGGTCACCGCGGCGACGCTGGACTCGGTGAACGGGCGGCCCGGGCCCACCCCGCCCCACGCGACGGTCTGCAGCAGATCGGCGAGGATCGTCGGAGGATCCTGAGCGGAATTACGCAGGTAGGTAGAAAGGAGCTCGCTGTTGGTCGCCAGCGCGCCGTCATCGAGCGGATGCGCCGCCACCACCCCCATGAGCAGGTCGAGGAGCGCCTCGTGGTGCTTGGCAGGCCCTGCGACCGTCAACCCGAGCGCGCTGGCCTCGAAAGTCGGCACGACGTATCCCCCGAGCTGCCCCAGCGCGGCAGTCAGCTCGGAGGACCCCAGGGCGTCGGTCCGGCCCCCCTGTGCGTAGGTGAAGAGGTAGGACGCACCGCCTTTGCCGTCCGGGTCGATCCCAGGTGCGTGGGGCACGGCGACGGTGGCGTAGAAGACGTCGGCGCCCGCGGCCCGGAATGCGAGCACCTCCAGCCCGTTGGACAGGCGCGCCGTGCTGGCCTCCCAGGTCGAGAAGGGGGTGGTGGGCAGCGGCTCGGGCAGGCTGTCTGGGCGGGGCGCGACGCACGCCAGAGCGAAGGAGATGAGGTTCACGGGGCCTCCTCGGGCTGGGGGAGCACCAGCACCTCGTGGCGGGGTCGGCGGAGCACGGCGACCATGGCCTCGAGGTCGGCGAGGGTGACCTGCCCGAGCTGGGCGATGTAGTCGTGATCAGGGGGCAGCCCGGCTGCGAGCGCGCTCTGGATGCCGATCGCACGGGTGGTGGGGTCGCGCTCGCCCATGGCGAGCTGGAGGGTTTGACGCGCCACCGCGGCCGCGAGGTCCGCCTCGGTGAGGACCAGCTCGTTGAAGAGCTGGTCGATGCGGGCCGACACCGCTGCGGGGTCCCGCCCCCGACCGACGTTGGTCATCAGCACCAGCCGGCTGTCGCCGCGCCGATCCCAGTTGAAGAACGAGGCGTCGGTGGACCAGCCCTGGCGGACCAACACGTCGTGAAACGGCACCCCGTCGTAGGGAGAGAACACCGCGAGCCCGAGCACGGAGGCAACCGCGGCGGTGTGCGGGTCGTCGGGGATGGTCCAGCTCAGGGCGATCAGGGGGTCGCCCACCGGGCGGGTGAGCACCTGCTGGCTGTGCGCGACCGCGGCGGGGGCGATAGGCGGCAGCGCCTCCGCGGGGCCCCCGGGCACCGGACCGAAGTAGCTCCGGATCAGGCGGCGGGTCTCCCGCGGGTCGAACGCGCCGTACACCACCAGCGTCGCCCGGCCCGGGTGGTACCAATCAGCGAAGAAGGTCTGGACGTCAGCCAGGGTGGTGCGATTGATCGACTCCTCAGTGCCGATGCCGAGTCGCGCGTAGGGGTGGCCTTCCGGCAAGCCCGCCTCGCCCACTGCGGGCAGGACTGGCCCGAGCGGGGGCGTGACGTATCGCTGCAATCGTTCGTTCTGGATCACGTCGAGCTCGGCCTGGACCACCTCCTCGGTGAGCCACGGGACGAGCCAACCGAGCGCCTCCGACAGCAGGTACAGCATCTCCGGCAGGTGCTCCGGCGGCGCGGTGAAGTAGTAGTTCGTCATGTCCAGGCCGGTGGACCCGTTGACCACGGCGCCCAACCGGTCCGCGACGACGAAGCGGTGCTCCGGAACGTGCACCGAGCCTTGGAACACGAGGTGCTCGTAGATGTGCGCCAGACCGGCGCGATCGGCCGGGTCCTGCCCTGATCCGACGTCGAACGTAAGGTTGGTGGTGACGGTCGGGAGCGAGGGGTCGTGGGCGAGCACGACCCGCAGACCGTTGGCGAGCGTGAAGTCGTACCAGGTCGTCTCGGCGTCGGGCGCCGCGGCGCTCGCGGCGAACACGAGCGCGACGGGCAAGAGCAGGGCTGGCATCGTGACCTCGCAGGCGGCGCGGGCGACGCCCTGCCGGCACGCGGGTGAGGTACCGCGGCTGGGCCCGGCGCGCGAGCGCGCCGCAGACAGCGCGCCCGCGCGGCGTGACGCATCGAACACGATCCTACAAGACTAGCGGTGCTCGCGGTCCAGCGTGATCACGTCGTTGGGAACACCCAACGCGCCTCGGTGCCGTCGGGCAGGCGGGTGTACGACAGCCCGCCGCCCGCTCCTTCGGCCAACGAGCGGGCGACGAACACCCCAAGCCCCGTCCCCGACACCTTTGTCGTGTAGAACGGGTCGCCGACCCGGTCCTGGTCGGGCGGCAGCCCCGTGCCGTGGTCCCGAATGACGACCACGATCCGCCCCGGGTGCGGCTCGATGCGCACCTCGATCGGAGGCATCGGCTCCTGCGCCTCTTGGGCTTCGCGCGCGTTCTCCAGCAGGTTGACGAGCGCCTGCGAGAACGCGATCCGAGGGATGGCGATCGGGGCCCCCTCCGACCGGTCGTCGATGGTGACCTTGCACCGCGAGCCCTTCGACCACAACGTGATCGTCTCGTCGACCAGCCGGCGGACCGGCAGGCGCACGAGCTCGCTCGCCGACGGGTCGCCGGCGCCGAACAGGAGCTGCTGGACGATGCCGGTGCACCGCTCGACCTGGTCCCGCGCGACGGTGAGGTCCCGCACGGTGTCGGGATCGTCGTGGCGCCGGCCGATGCGGCCCAACCGGAGCCCGAGCGTCGACAGCGGGGTGTTGAGCTCGTGCGCCGCGCCGGCCGCCATCGTGCCGACGGTCCGCAGCCGGTCCGTGCGCGCGGTGCGGTCGCGGGCGGCCAACAACTGCCGCTCGCGGCGCCGTAACGTCGTCGCGAGCCCGACGACGAACACCGACACCGACGCCGCCGTGATCGTGAACGCCATCGTCTCGCCGATCACGCGCAGCGCGTCGGGCGGCAGCGTGTGGTTGGTCCACACCAGCGGCAGGTGCACCCACGACACCAGCAGGTATGCGACGACCGCGGTTCCCGTCACCAACGCCGCCTTTCGCGCGGGCACCATGACCGCAGCCAGCGCGATGTGGATCAAGAACAGCTCGACGAACGGGTTGGTGCTGCCCCCCGCGAGCAAGAAGATCCCGGTCAAGGCGCCGACGTCGAGCAGGAGCTGCAAGACGATGGTGGTGTCGTCGAACCCGTCGGGTCGACCGAGGCGCTGCAGCAGCCGCACGTTGGCCAGCACGAGCAGGCCGACGATCACCACGAGCGGGCCGAACACCCAGAGCTCGGGGAACAGGTGCACCGACAACGACAGCGTGAGCAGCTGGGCGGTGATCGCCACCCACCGGAGCCGGACCAACCAGCTCAGCCACAGCCGGTTGAGCTCGGTGTCGCGGTCGACGGCCGGCCAGAACGGCGCGCTCACCGGGGGATCGCCTGCTCGATGGCCCGGATCGTCGCGTCGACCAGGTGGTCGACCTCCGCGGACGACAACGTCAGCGGCGGGTTGAGCACCAGGGTGTCGCCGAGCGGACGCACGATCAGCGCGTGGTCCCGGGCCGCGAT
>CAIUDO010000647.1 GCA_903897935.1 uncultured Pseudomonadota bacterium | reverse complement strand
GGCCGGCGCCGCGCGCCCGAGCAGCCGCGCCCATCGACCGCGCGCCGGGCCGGAGAACAGCGGGTGCCACATCGACGCCTCGCCGCCCCGGGAGACACACAGCGACGCCATCCAGCCGGTGACGGCGCCGTCGATCCGGGCGGGCACGCACGCCTCCGCGATCCCGGTCCCAACCCCGCCGCGGCCACGCACGCGGACCGTCTGGCGGGCGTAGAACGGGCTGTCGTCGACGAGCGCGCCCTCTTCCATCGACAACCACTCACCCGCGTCATTCGCCAACACCACCCGGACCGGACGGGGCATCGTCCAGCGGGTACGCCGCACCTCGTGCACCTCGAGCCGCAGCCCGTTCACCCGCTCGGTCGTGCCGTCCGGCCTGAGCTCGAGCCCGACCACCTCGGGCGCGCCGCCCTCCTCGGGCCACGAGACGTACCAGACCAGCAGCGTGCCGCCGACGTACGCGCGCCCCCACGACCACGACGAGAACCCGAGCCGGTCGATCGGCGACGCGCTGCTGTTGCGATCCACGTACGCGCCACCTTCGATCACCCGCTCGACCCCGCCGACTTGGAGCGACAACCGCCCGGTCGCGCCGGTCGCGAGGGGCGTCCAGTGGTAGGCGCCGGCCGCCGGCTCCCCTGATCCCGGCACGCGCCGCGCGCCCGCGATGTCGATGCGCGCGTCGACCCGACCGGTGCCGGGGAGGTCGCAGTCGATCACCGCTGAGAGCACGCTCGAGGGACCACGCTCGGCGAGCCGGATTCGAGACGAACCGAACGTCCACGAACCGTCACCAACGGTCACCGAGTCGGGCGTATGCTCCTCGAGCATCTGAAACGCAGGCACCCCGCGCTCGAACACCGAGAGGAACAACGCGGGACGATCCGTAGCTCGTTGACCACGACCGTCGCGCGCCCGCGAGAGCACGCCGGGCAAGAACGGCAACCCGAACGACCAGATGAACACCGCACCGGAGCCGTTCGCGTCCAGGAGGTCGGCGTACCACCAAGCAAATCCACCCGGCGTGGCCAGGTGCTCGGGCGCTACGGTGGTGCTCGGGTCGACGAGATCCAGCATGTTCAAACCCTTGACGCCTTGTTGCTCAAATCTTATACACAACTTGTTCGGGACGAGCAAGCGAGGGGCGGGTGAACAAGTTCGACGTCATCGTAGTCGGGATGGGGCCAACCGCCCTGCTCGCCGCTGCTGCGTGCGCCGAGCGCGGCTTGTCCGTCGTCGTCATCTCGCCCGCCCCCGATCAACGATGGAACCAGCGCTACGCCGACTTCACGAGCGAGATCAACGATACCCCGCTCGAGGCGTCCGTGCTCGCGTCATGGCCGGCCGTCGAGTTCGTCAGCGCGAGCGGCGCCGTCGCACACTTGAGCGAAGCCTATTCACTCATCGACACCGCGCGGCTCGCGTCGGACTTGCGCAGCCGCGCGGAGCGGGCCGGCGTGCAGGTCAAGCGCGGGGTCGTTCGCGGGGCGGATCCGCGCAGCGCGGGCGGCATGACCGTGTACGGAGACGGCCTGTCGGTCGACGGCGCGGTCGTCATCGACGCAACGGGGTTTCAGCCGGCGCTCGTCAAGCGCCCGGCGCCCACCGCGTACCAGACCGCGCTCGGCTGGCGTATCGAGACGCCGGGCGCCCCCTACAACCCCGGCGCCATGCGGTTCATGGACCTGCGCGACGCCGGAGCGCCGCCTACGTTCTTGTACGCGATGCCGCACGCGGACGGCACGTGGTTCGTCGAAGAGACGTCGTTGGTGGCCACGAACGCCCCGAACTTCGACGCGCTCGCCGACCGCTTGCGCGCACGGCTCGAGCGGGACGGCGTCGTCGTCACGCGCGTCCTGGAGACGGAGCGTTGCCGCATCCCCATGGACACGCCGATCCCGGACCTCGATCAGCCCGTCGTCGGATTCGGAGCTGCGGGATCGATGATTCACCCGTCGACCGGTTACCTGGTCACGCGGGCCGCGCGCACCGCGCCGAAGGTCGCCGACGCCATCGTCGCCGGCCTGGCGGCAGGAGCGCCCCGGGCCGCGACGCGTGACGCGTGGCGGGCGATCTGGCCGGTCGGAGGCCGCATCACCCGCACCCTCCAGCAGTTCGGCGCCCGCGCCCTCCTCTCGATGCCGGCCGACGAGCTCTCCACGTTCTTCGAGCGGTTCTTCGCGCTGCCGCCCGACCGGTGGCGCACCTGGATGCGCGCCGACGCCGACCCGGCGGACGTCGCGGCGACGATGTGGACCTTGTTTGGTACTTTGGACCTGCACACTCGCTGGCAGGTCGTGCGAGCGACGGCGCCGAACCGGCCGTCTGCGAACGAACCCGTCCCTCAGTGACCCAACCCGATGCGGAGGATCCAATGGCGCTCACCCACCCCCACGCCGACGTCGTCGCGCAGCGTGCCGACGCCAAGAGCACGCTCGACGAGGTCGAAGCGCTGATGATCCAGCTCGCAGCCGGGGATCGCCTCGATCGCTGCGGCGCGATGGCGGTCGAGCACCTGTCGGCGGGCGGCAAGCGCATCCGGGCCCGGCTCGCGCTCGCGGCCGCGGCCGCGCTCGGCGTCGCGCCCGAAGCGGCCGTCGGGTGGGCGGCGGCGAACGAGCTGCTCCACAACGCGAGCCTCGTGCACGACGACATCCAAGACGGCGACCGGGTGCGCCGCGGGCACGCGACGGTCTGGGCGCGTCACGGCGTGAACCAGGCGATCAACGCCGGCGACCTGTTGCTGATGTTGCCAGTGCTGGCGGTGTCGCACGTGCCGGCGTCGGGCGACGTCAAGTTCGCCCTCGCGTCCCTGGTGTCGTCGTACGCAGCCGAGACGGTGCGCGGGCAGTCGCTGGAGATGAGCCTGCTCGGCTCGCGTCGCATGACCCGGGCCGACTACGATCGCGCCGCGCGCGGCAAGACGGCGTCGTTGTTCGCGCTCCCGGTGCACGGCGCCGCGGTGCTCGCCGGCCACGACGCCGATGAAGCGGCCGCGATTGGCGCGACGTTCGCCGACATCGGCCTGCTGTTCCAGATCGCCGACGACGTGCTGGACCTCGACGGGGACAAGGGCCGGCCGGCCGCCTCGGACGTCCGCCAGGGGCGGGTGTCGGCGTTGGTCGTCGAGCACTTGCGCGTCTACCCCGAGGACGAGCCGTGGTTGTTCACGCTGCTCAACATCCCGGCGGCGCACACCACGGACGCGGTCGTCGACCTCGTGCGTCAGCGGTTCCGGCTCGGCGGCGCGCTCGACGAGTCGATGGAGCGGGTCTACGAGCTCGCCCGCAACGTGTTGGAGTCGCCGGTGCTGAGCCGTCACCCCGCGCTCCGCCAGGTCGCCGACGACCTCGTGTCGAAGGTCCTGCAGCCGCTGCGCGCGCTCGACGCGTCGTTGCCGAGCTGTCGGAGCGGCGCGTGACGAGCGCGGACCAGGCGGAGGCGAGCCTGGCCACGCTCGCGCGCGGATCGAAGAGCTTCCACCTGGCGTCCTTGTTGTTGCCGCCGGCGGCGCGCGTCGACGCCGCGCTGGTGTACACGTTCTGCCGATGCGTCGACGATCTGGCCGACGACGCCCCGTCTCCGGAGCGTGGCCGGGCCGATCTGGCCGACGTGCGCGACGAGATCGACGGGCGACGGCCCGCTCGGCCCGCGGTGCAGGGCCTGCTCGAGGTCGCCGCGCGCAACGGGCTCGACCTCGGCGCCGCGCGTGACCTCGTCGAGACCTGCGCCTCCGACCTCGACGGGGTGCGGGTCCCCGACGACGACGCGTTGGTTCGGTACGCGTACGGGGTCGCGGGCACGGTCGGGTTGATGATGTGCTCGGTGATCGGGGTCGCAGCGCCAGAGGCGCGGGCGTACGCGATCGACCTCGGCGTCGCGATGCAGATCACGAACATCTGCCGCGACGTCGCGGAGGACGCCCGAATGGGCAGGGTGTACCTGCCCGAGGCGCGCCTCGTGGCCGCCGGCACCACGACGGAAGCCGTGCGCTCCGGGGTCGCGCCGCGCGCGGCAATCGTCGCGGTGGTGCGGGACCTGCTCGCGCTCGCGGACCAGCGCTACGAGGCGTCCCTCGACGGCATGCGGTTCATCCCGTGGCGGCCACGGCTCGGGATCCTGGCGGCGTCCCGGGTGTATCGCGGGATCGGGGCCCGGCTGCTGGCGGTGCACGGTGGCGACCCGACGCACGGCCGGACGGTGGTGCCGACGGTCCGTCGCCTCGTGCACGTTGGGGAGGCCATCGGGTTGGCGGCCCACCCGCGCACGTGGGGCGGCGCGCCCCTCCGGCCCGCGTTGACCGCTGCGGCGCGGTGACCGCTGCGGCGCGGTGACCGCGAACCACGGGCCGCTACGTCGCGTCGTCGGTGAGCAACGCATCGAACGCGCCACGCCGCGGCCCCTCCACGAAGTCCACCACCCCGGTGGCGCACCACGCCACGAACGCCGCCTCATGCTCCTCGCGCAGCTTCGCCTCGAGCCGCGCCACCGACACACGGTCGATCGGCGACCCGTCTACGCTGCTCCGCGTGACCTGATGTCGCTCGTGCGCTCCGTACACCGATAGCTCGACCGGGAACTGTCGGTCCGTGACGTGCAGGTGGTGGTACACCCGAAAGCCGCCCGGTACCCGAATCAGCACCTCCTCCGGGGCAAACGCCCAGCCGAGCCGGGTCAGCTCCCGCGTCAGCGCGTCGAGGTCGCCGAACACGTGCACGTCGACGTCGCTCCCGCGCCGCGCGTGCCCCGACCACACGCTGCCGATCAGCCGCGGGTGCCAGTCGACGAGCGCCCGCATCACCTCCAGCGCGAGGATCCGCATCGCGAACAGTCGCGCCTCCCGCTCGGGGCCCTCGGAGAGCGACACGAGCGTAAGGAGCGCCGCGCGGATCTCACCGTTGCTGGGCAGGTCCTCGGGGCGGTGGCGGGCCTGCTTGGCGCGCGCGCCCAGCACGCGCCGGGCCGCGATCCGCTTCGCGTCGAAGTACCGGGTCACGCCCTCGCGGTACATCAGGTTCGCCGCCTCGACCGCGATGGCGTGGCGGGTCCGCGGGTCGCCCTTCATGACGACGCGGCGAGGGCCTCCGCCACGATCGCCGCCGCTTCTTCGGGCTCCCGCACCCGCGCGCGTGGGTCGCGCCCCGCGAGGTCCCAGCGACGGAGCCGCGCGAGATCCCGGAGCGCCAGCGTGCCGGCCCACTGACGACGCGCACGCCTCGGGTCCCGCAACAGGTCGAGGTGGTGCCCGACGAGCCACCGGACGCGGTCGGGCCAACCCACCAGCAGCTCGGCGCCGACGACATCGTGGTCGCGGCCGGCCGAAGCCTTGCCGATGTCGTGCAACAACGCGGCGGCCAGCACCTCGGGTTCAGGGTCGTCGGCGAGCGCGCGCTCGAACACCTGCAGGCTGTGGAAGAGGGCGTCACCCTCGGGGTGATACCTGGGATCTTGCGGGACTCCGTCCAAAGCGGAGAGCCAACGCAGCATGTCGTCGTACATATGCGAGCGGGGCCGTGAGGCCCGACGGTCATCGTGCGGGCGAGGCCGGGTGCGCTCGTGCCGCCGCAGTAAGCGCCGACGCGCTCACTGTCGAGCGACGGGCCGAGCTGACGCGATCAGATGAACGGGTCATAGCAGGCCTCGAGCCGGTCGACGTTCGGGGCGCCGGCATACTCGGCGAGCGTCAGCTCGCCGAACACGCCGCCCGTGCCGAGGTGGTAGAGGCTCATCACGCGCGTGTCCTCCAGCGTGTTCCCGCCGAGCGAGATCACGACGTGCCACATCTGCACCCCCTGGGCGCGCACGAACACCACCGCGCCGGTCGGCACCGGGCCAAGCAAACTGGGGTCTTGCCCAGGGCTCCATACCGGCACCGCGCGGTCGGCACCGATGAGGGTGCGCAGCGCCCCATCGTCCGTGCCCTCCTCTGTGTAGATGTTCTGCAAGCGGTTCAAGTTCACCACGCCCACCCGGTAGGCCGCGAAGATGATGCTCTCCCAGCAGTTCATTCGGGCGTTGCTCGGCAGCAGGTCGAGCGTGCCGTCGATGACGGCCTGCGCGAACTGCCCCTCCGCGGGCTGCCGCCACTCGAGCTGCCCCATCATGTGCTGGGACATCGCGGCGACGCGCTCGGGGTCGGAGCCCGCGATGAGCCCGGGGAACTGGCTCAAGGTGGGGACGGCAGCGCCGTCGAACGGCGCGAGCTGCAGGGTGGCGGCGCGCACCGTGTCGAAGTCGAGCGACGGCGCGTCGTGGATGAGGTCCATCAGGTGGTCGAGGAAGTTCGGCTGCGTGATGACCTCCCGCAGCCCCTCGAGCTGGAACAGCAGCCTGAGGCTCTGTTCGAGCCCCTGTTGCTCGACGCTCCTGCGGCGCACCGCGTACATTTCGTTGTTCCGCGCGTGGCTGCCCGCGGGGAACGTCCGCGTGCCCCAGTTCATGTCCGTGACGTCGACCGCGAACTCGGGACCGTCGTCGAGCCCTTCAAGGCCTTCGAGGCCGTCGATGACGCCCTCTTCCGGCAGGAAGATCTCGTCAAGCAGGTCATCGAGCAGTCCGCCGTGCTCGCCTTCGCCGCCGCCTACGAACCCCAGCGGCGCCACGCCGCCGAATTCGGGCTGCTGAACCTCGTCATGGTCCTCGTCGTGACCGTGGACCGGCGCGAGCTGTTGGTGTTCGTGGTGCACATACTCCACGTGGCCTCCGATGGGTCACTCCTAAGCGGCACAGAGGGACGCGGACCGCCGTGTAAGGCTCTGTCGCGGGCGACCGCCCATCCGAGCCGTCGCAGGTCGGCGAGGCCGTGGTCGCGTCCTCGATCACGATGGAACGAAGCGCCCCACCGGCGTGCGTACAGCGTGCGCCCGTCCGCGGACGCCGCGACGCCGTTCGTGTGTCGAGGCGCGCGACGGACGCGTCCGGACGCTTGCTCTCTGTCGCCGCCTCGGCCACGCTCACGACGTGGAGGCACCATGAGGAGCGGTAGTTACGCGCAGCGGCTGTCGGCGCGCATGCGGCAACGGAGCGTTCGTCACGAGATCGCGGTCGACGGCGTCACGAACGAGAGCGTCGTCGAGGATGACCCCTGGGGTCGCTATCAGCGAAAGCTAGAGGAGATGGCAGCGTTTCACGGTCCGGTCGGGTCGGTGGACCTACGGGAGGTCGATCGGCGCCTCCAGGACGGGGGCCAGTCCGTCTCCGACTTACAAGCCGTCACGTACGAGGCCATCGTCCTGTCCGCGCGCACGCCGGTCTTCCGGGTGCGCGACGACGCCCCGGTCCTCACCGCGGACGCCCTCGCCGACCTGCCCCCCGAGGTGCGACGCGCGCTCTCCGAGACCACGCCGAGCGCCTTCACTCCTTCGCTTCGGGCGACCGCCCGCCTCGACGTCGAAGGCGCCCACGCCGGCACCGGCTTCTTGGTCGGCGACGGGTGGATGCTCACCAACCGCCACGTCGCGAGCCGGTTCACCCACGGCCTGGGCGACGCCGCTCGGCTCGCGTCGTACCTGACGGTCACGGCCGACTTCGGGAGGGAGCACGGCGACGCCGAGCCCGGCGCGGGCCCCGGACCGCGCGCCCGGATCACCGGGGTCGCGTGGGTCCATCCGTATTGGGACGCCGCCTTGCTCCGCGTGGAAGGAGACGCGCTCGCCGGCCGCGATCCGGTGGCGCTCCGCGACCACGACGACGACACGTGCCCGATCGCGGTCGTCGGATATCCAGCGTTCAAGCGGATCAGCCCGGAATACGACGCCCTTCAGAAGCTGATCTTCGGCGGCGTGTTCGGGGTCAAGCGCTTCGCGCCCGGGCGCGCGCGCGGGGTCGCGTCGGTCGACGTTCCAGGCCCAGACTACGGGACGATGGAGCGCCGCCGGTCGTTGCACCACGACGCCTCGACGTTGGGGGGCAATTCAGGATCGCTCGTGCTGGCGATCGCGGACCGCGGCATGGTCGGGCTGCACTTCGCGGGCTGGTCGGAGGAGTCGAACTACGCGGTGCCGGTCGCCGACCTCGTGCGCGACACGATCGTGCGGGGTTCCCAGGTTCACTTCACCGGGGTCCTTCCGGAGGCCGCAGCGCCCCAGTCGCCGGAGCCCGCGCCTCCAACGCCGACGCCACCCAGCTCGACCGAAGGCACGGGACCGATGGCGACGCGCTTGGGGCCGCACGCCTACGCCGACGGCCACGTCATGGCGCTGACCAGCGTGTGGGCGGACGCCGAGCAGCGCCCCGCGCTGCTGCGGGAGATCGCGGCCGCATACGGGCCGCTCGCCGCGGAGTCGTTCGCGCGCAAGCAGGCGATGTCGCTCGTGGACAGCGACCTCGAAGGCGCGCGGCACCAGCGCGGCGTCATCGTGTTCGCGCACGGGATCATGGGCTCGAACCTGCGAACCGAGTGGGGAGACCGGGTGTGGCTCGACCCGCTGGAGATCGTGTTCGGGGACGTCGCGTCGCGCCTCACGCTGCCCACCGGACCGCGGCTCGTACCGGCGGGGCCGCTGCCCATCGCGTACCTCGGCGCGCTCTTGGCCTGGGAGGTCGCAGGGTTCGAGGTCGTGCGCTTCGCGTACGACTGGCGACGGTCGATCGCCGACATCGCGCCCGACCTCCACCAGACCCTCGCAGCGACCCGCGCCGAGCGGCCCGGCGTGCCCCTCACCCTCGCGTGCCACTCGATGGGGGGCGTCGTCGCCGCGTACTGGGCGGCCACGCAGCCGGCTTGGCAGAGCTACGTCGACCACGTCGTCCTGGCTGGGGTGCCGCTCGCGGGGAGCTACGCGCCGATGGAGGCGGTCACCGGCACCTACGATCTGCTGCGCACCGTCGCCGCCGCGTCGGCTCGGAGCAGTCCCGAAGACCTGCGCGTGATGGCGGCCTCGTTCCCGGGCCTCGTCGACCTCGCCCCGCACCCCGACGTGTTCCCCGACGCCACCGTCTTGGGCGCGCCCGAGGGGTGGGGGCGGATCCGTCCCGATCGTGCCGCGCTCGAGCGGTCTGCGCGGGTCCAGGCGCAGGTAGCGAGCAGCCCGCTGGTCGGCGTAGCGCACGTGATCCTCGGCGACCGCCGCGCCACGACGGCGTCGCTGGTCGTCGAAGACGGCGCGCCGCGCGCGGGCGTGATGGCGTCGGGGGACGGCACCGTACCGGCCCGCTCCGCCTCCCGCGGCGCCCACCCGGATCGCCTCTACGTCGCAAACGGCAAGTCCCACGCGTTCCTGTTCCAGGACGCCGACGTGGTCGGAGCCGTCGCCGCGATCACCGTCGGTGAGCCCGTCCGCCTGACGCGCTGGACGGGCGAGCGGTCGTTGTCCTCCGCGCGCGCCGTGGAGGCGACGCGATCGGTGAACGAGCGGGGGGCCGCGCTCGCGGCGGCGGTCCGGGTGGGCGCGCAGGACGCTCCCACCTTGCTGGCCGCGCTGCTCGGCGCCGACGACGAAGGCGACGCGCGGCCGATCGAGGTCGAGGCAGCGCTCGAGATCGACGCGGACCCGTCGACCGAGCCCCACCCGACGTGGCTCGCTCGATACCCCATCGGCACCGACACCAACGCCCTGAGTGAGCCCTTCCGTAGCCAGGTGGAGGCGTTCCTCACGGCGCTGCGCGCGGCGACCGGCCCAGGCGGCCCCCCTGCCGTGACCGTGCTCGCGGCCCGCTGCCCGCCGGAGCGCGTCAGGCTGCTCCAAGCCGCCTGGGACGAGGCGTACGGCGACGGGTCCGGAGTGAGCGCTCAGCGCCGCGACGCCGCGCGGGCGATGTGCGAGGCCGCCGGCCTCGACGCCCGCCCGTCCTCGCGCACCCGGTTCACCGACGGCCTCGCCGTGCGCCTCGAGATCACGTGGACCGGCACGGTCGAGGCGGTCGACGCCGACGGGGCGCCGCGCCTGCTCGACGCCGACGACGGGGGGTGGGACAACCCGTCGCTCGTCGCGATGGGCCGGACGTACGGCGTCCTGCACCGCCGGGGCGACCGGCAACACTGGTCGTTCGACGGGAGGTGAGCCGTGCGCGCACCGCTCATCCTGGTGCCCGGCACCATGGCGACGCACCTGTCGATCGACGAGCGACCGATGTGGCCTCCAACCGGAGTACCTTCGTTGTACGCCGCGGTGCGGTCCATCGGGCAGCCGGCTCGACCGGGCGACGTGGTCCGTGAGTTCCGGGTGCTGGGCCTGACGTTCCCGATCTGGCGGCCGGTGCTCGATGCGCTCGCCGCCCTCGGGTACCGAGAAGGCGTCGACATGTTCGTGTTCGGGTACGACTGGCGTGGCGACGTGCGCGACGCCGCGGGCCGACTGCACGACGCGGTGCCCGGCTACGCGCGCGCTTGGCGAACCCACCACGGCCTCGCCGACGACGCGCCCTGCCGCTTCGTGCTCGCCGCCCACTCGCTCGGCACGGTCGTCGCGCGTTGGTACGTCGACGAGCTCGGTGGGCACGCGCACGTCGGCCACCAGCTGCTCGTCGCGGCGGTGGACCGCGGCAACCCGTTCGCGTTCGCGTACCTGGCCAACGGGCTTCGGCAGCCGCGCCCCCTGGTCCACCCGACGCCCCTGGACGCGTTCATCCGAATGGGACCTGGGTTCGCGAGCGCGGTACGGCAGCTGCGCCCCCTCTACCAGGTGCTCCCCACCGAGCCGTTCGTCGGTTCGCCCGACGGCCCGCTCGACATCGTCCGCGAGACGTCGTGGATGGGACGAACCAAGGCCGAAGTAGACGAAACGCTCGACGCCGTTCGCGACGGCCTCCGCCTTCAGCAGCGGCTCGCCGCGGCGCCGCGCGTGCCCACGACGTACCTCTACGGGACGGGGTACGACACCATCAACCGTTACTACGTGCGCCGCGACCGCAGGCGCGCCTGGAAGTGGGCCGCGATGGTGCCCACCTACGCCGCCGGCGACGGCGCCGTGCTCTCGAGGACCGCACGACCGGCCGACCTCCGCGCCGATGTGCAGGTCGTGTCGGTAGAAGCGGACCATCAAGGGGTGCTTCGCCACGAGCGGTTCGTCGCGCTGGTCAAGGACATCGGCGCGCGGGTCGCGAGCGGCCCGGACCGCTCGGAAGCGCTGCGCGCGTGGGCGCGGACCCTCCTCGCCGACCCCGAGATCGAAGCCGCGACCCACCGCCCGCTCCCGAGGGTGCTCGATCTCCACGCGGCGGTGCCAGCCCCCCAAGGCCTGGAGTCCGTGCTCGTCGACCTGGACGGCGCCCGTCGGGTCGCGCTGTGGGGCAACCTGGACCTACGGGCGATCATCTGGCACTTCGCGCGAAGGCTGCTCGATGGTCAAGACGCGCGCGTGCCGATCCGGCTCACCCAGGCGCCCACCGGCGCGGTCGCCGACGCCGTTCACGCGGCCGGCGCGCTCCTGGGCTTCGACGCCGCGAAGATGACCAGCATCCTCACGGGCGCACCCGTCGTCGTGTTCATGGACGGCCCTCCGCCGCCGAGCGCGTTGGAAGCGTTCCTGGCGGCGTTTCCGAGGTCACAGGTCGTGGCACGGGATCGCGCGCGGCGGTTCACGTTCGAGCACGGGGAGGCCCGCGTGTTCGCGCTCTCGCACGCGACCCGCAGCTTCAAGATCACGCTCGCCGCCAAGCGGGTGACCGTCGATCCCTTGAAGTGCGAGCTCTACGCTGCGGTCTGGCCCGCGACCGAGCGCGGCCCGACCTGGGACGAGCACGCGGTGCTCCGCACGATCGAGGCCTCGGCGGAGCTGCCCGTCACCCCCGCCGGGACGCCGGAGGAGCCGGTGTTCCACGTCTACCCCTCCGTGGACGACGAGCCGAGGCCGGGCACGGACGTCGACGCGACCGGCGATCCCGCGCCGCTGGGGCCGGTCGTCGCGCCTGGCGGGTACGCGCGCGTGCGGGTACGCGTCGATCTCCGGGGTGTCACGGTCGCAACCTTGACGATGTCGCTCGCCGACGCGCCCGGCCCGGTCGTGTTGCCGTGGGCGGTGCAGACGGGCCTCGTCGAGGAGTTGACCGCGCTCTTGTACCGACGGGGCG
This sequence comes from uncultured Pseudomonadota bacterium, assembly GCA_903897935.1. Taxonomy (GTDB): domain Bacteria; phylum Myxococcota_A; class UBA796; order UBA796; genus CAIUDO01. The sequence continues at coordinate 724 of CAIUDO010000647.1, read as the reverse complement.
TCACCGCGTCTGCGTTCCACGACACGCTCGACCGATGGGAGCAGGGCCTCCCGACCGAGCTCCTCCCCGAGCACCCCCGCAACCTGCTCCCGACGGACCGCATCGCCGCGGTGGTGAAGCAGTCCTTGGACGCAGGACGGACCCAAGTCCAGGGCATCCCCATCGAGCGGTACCTGTTGCAGGCGGCGCGAGGGTCCAACGAGTCGCTGCCGTACGTCACGGTCGCGCTGCGGGCCCTCCGTGCGCCGTTCGCCCACGCCGACGCCGCCGCCGTCGCTCCGCCGCCAGGGCTTCGACCGCAAGACACGATCGGTGAGGATGACCTGCTCCCGGCTGCGTTCGCGAGCCAGCTCGAACGGGCGAGCCGCGCGGTCGCTCGCGTGACCGTCCCGGTGGTTCGCCGAGGCGCCGAGACCGGCGACCGAGGCCGTGGCACCGGCTGGCTGATCGGCCGCCAGCTCCTGGTGACGAACTACCACGTGATCGCGGCCCGGCAGCGCGGCGTCGTCGCGGACCCCGACGACGTCACCCTGCAGGTCGAGCGATGGGTCGTCGAGTTCTTCACCACGCCAGGCACGTCCCGCCAAATCAAAGGTGGAACGATCGTGTTTCAGGATCGTGAGCTCGACGTGGTGATCGTGCGTCTGGGCGACGACCCCGGGATCGAGCCGCTGCGCGTCCAACGGGCACCCCTCGTCGTCGGTCTCGGGGAGTGCAGGTCCGC
>CAIUDO010000646.1 GCA_903897935.1 uncultured Pseudomonadota bacterium | reverse complement strand
CGCCGACGACGCCCGGCGCGACGCGCGCCTCCACGACGGCGCGCAGCGGGCGGCCAGTCGCGACCAGCTCGGCGCGGGCACACACCCACCACGCTTGCGCGGCGAGGTCGGCCAGCACCGCGAGCGCCGCCCCGAGGGCGCCGATCACGAGGGCGGCCGGAAGGAACGCGCGGGACACCATCCAGGCGGCCAACAGCACGAACGGCGCGAGCACGAGCGCGGTCGCGGTGCGCGCGACGAACCAGCCGATCGCGTCGACCACCAGCATCCGCGCGCCGAGGCTTCCGATCGAGGGGCGCCCCCAGAGCCGCGCCGCTGCCGCGAGGGTGGCGGCGCGCAGCGGCGCGCCAGCGAGGGTCGTCGCGACGTCGAGCACGAGGACGGCGGCGGCGCTCACCAGCGGGGCGGCCCGCCAAGGGTCGAGACCCGCTTCCCGGATGGCGACGATCGCGAGCACACGCAGCAGCAGCGCGGCGGCGGTCGGCGCGAGGACGCGCACCGGGTCGTCGCGCATGACGGCGTATGCGCGCCCGATCAGCGCGGCGGCGCCTGCGTCGGTTGTAGGGTGGGGCGGCGGTTCGAACGCGGCTTCGGGCAGGGTTGACTCACGGCGACGCGGCGCACGTAACCGAGCGGAGCCGGTTATCGCGTCGCGCGGAGGCGCCAGTGGGGACGACCCGGTGGGAACGGCTCGCCGCGCTGGTCGTCGGCGTGGGACTCCTGGTCGCGTGCGCGTCGCGTCGCGTCGCGGTGAGCCCGGTCGCCGTGCAGGTCACCATCGCGGACGCGGTGTTCGAAGCGCGCGCTCGTGAGGGATTGGAGCCGTCGACGCGCATCTTGTCGGAGGCACACCGGGTCGCGCCGGACGACGTCGAGGTGCGGTGGCGGCTCGTGCGCAGCTTCATCGCGGAGGGCCTCGCCGCCGAGGATGATCGGGCCCGGCTCGGGTCGCTCGCGTCGGCGCGCCTGGTCGCGGTGGAGTGCCTCGATGGGCGTACGTCGTTCGCGACGCGCCTCGATCGGTACGGGTGGGTCGACGCCTTGGCGACCGTCGGCCCGGACCAGGGCCCATGCGTCGCGTGGGGCGCGCTGGCGTGGGCGCGGTGGTTGGTGGAGATGGGGGGCGACGCCGCCGCGGTGGACGTCCCGGCGGTGCGCGCCCTGGTCGAGCGCGCCCGGGCGATCGGGGGCGCCGATCACTCCGTCGTGGTGGACTGGGCAGAGGGTCTCTTGCTCGGCGCTGGTCCGCCCGAGATCAACGACGGCGCGCGGGCGGGGGCGCTGTTGGATTCGGTCGCGCGGGCGCTCCCGTCGGCGGCGCAGCCTCGCGTGGACCTCGCGGTGCTCGTCGCGTTGCCGTCGGGTGACGACGCGCGGGTCGTGGGGACCCGGCAAGCGCTGACGCTCGCGCCCGACCCGACGCCTGAGGGAGCTGAGGCGACGCGGCGATTCCTGGCGCTCAGTCCGTGAGCTCCCGGGGCCCTACAGCGAGATCAGGCCGCGCGTGAACAACCAAAGATAGCCGCTAATTTGATGATGCGCAGCAGACAGGTGGCCCCGAACGGCAGGAGCGGCATCCCGACCATGCCGGCCACCAGCACCCGCTCGCGAACGGCAGCCACCCTGGAGGGACGACCACGGCAGAGGCCTCGGCGTCGCCGTCGGGGACGGCGCGCTCGGTGCTCGCGGCATTATCTTCGGCGTTGGTCACGAGCGGCGCACCTGCATGTCGGCCGCGGATCGTGTCATCGTCGAACGGCGCGTGGGGCGCTGCGCAAGCGCGCGCGATCGCTCAGGAGCGCGGCTTGGGGCGCGACTGCGTGCGCGCGGCCCGCTTGAGCGCCCGACGCATCGCCTTGCGACGCCGCTTCTCCGCCAACCGCTGCTTCAACCGACGCTTCTCGCCGGGCTTGAGGTAGAAGCTGTTCTTCTTGATGTCCTTGCGGATTCCCTCCCGCTCCACCTTGCGGCGGAAGCGACGAAGGGCCTTCTCGAACGGCTCGTTCTCACGGACGGTGACGAGGATCAAAGCAGCAGCTCCAGTACGGCGGGAAAGAGGAACGAAGGGATGGATCAGCGATTGGTGCCGAGTCGCGGCGGGAGCCGACCCGTGGACCGGGCCCGGTTATCGCACAATGGTGTGCGTGGCAAGCGCGCGATGGAGGCGGCAGCCTAGCCCCGACGCGTCCGCGCGCGCCGCCGAGGTCTACGCTGGCGTTGGGCGTATCCCAGGGCGGGTCAGAACATGACGCTGACGGCGCTGCCCCAGTACAGCAGGTTGTGAAGGCCGCCTTCGAAGCGCAACGCGACGCGGTCGTGCACGTTGAAGCGAAGCCCCGCGTTGATGTCCACGAGCGGGAGCACGCGCGGGATCCGAGCCTGGGCCGTGGGCGCCTCCCCGATGGCGTACTTCTCGTACGCCGTCAGGCTCGAGTCGGGGGTCCCCTCCCAGTAGTCGACGTCGCCGGTGATGAACGCGATTCCGAGCCCGGCTCCCAGCAACAACGACAGCCCGAACCAGCCGTTGGTCTGGTCGGTCTTGACGAACGCTACCTCGGCGCCGTAGT
>CAIUDO010000645.1 GCA_903897935.1 uncultured Pseudomonadota bacterium | reverse complement strand
GCAATGGCGGGCCGCAGGATTTCGAATACGTCATCGAGGTGCCGGCCGCCTTGACCACCTTGTTGCGCGCCGCGAGCACCTGCAGCGTGCGCAGCGTGGCCCCGATGCCACCGACGCGCTGCCGCTCGATGAGCTGCTTCATGAGCGCCACCAGCGACGGGTCGTAGGGGTACCACCACGGCTCGAGCGCCGACGACGTGTCGACGACGACGAGGCGCGGCCGCGTGAGGTGGTCGAGCATCTCGGGGGAGCTCGTCAACCCCGAGCCCGACGCCCCACGGCCCGTCCACGGCAGGTCGGGCAACGCGCCCGTGAACGCGTGGTTGTTGACCCACACCATCCCGCACCGCATGCGCCGGCCGAGCGCCTCGGCAGCGCGCACGTCCGCCGACCACACGGATCCACCCAGTCCGTACCGAGTGTCGTTCGCGGCGGTGAGCAGCGCCTCGTCGTCCGCGTGCACCTCCACCACCGCGATGGGACCGAACGACTCGTCCCGCCACGCGAGCCCGTCGCGCGGCAGCCCCTCGATGAGCGTGGGGGGTATCGGCGCGTCGCCGGTGGGCACGCCGCCGACCCGAAACCGCGCCCCGCGCGCGACGGCGTCTTCGAGGTGCTGCACCACGATCCGGCGCTGCGCAGGCGTGACCAGGCCCGGCACGCTCGCGGCGGCGGCGTTCATCGCGGCGTCCAGCGCGGGCAAGAACCGCGGCGCGATCGCGGCGTGTACGACCACGCGCTCGACGCTCGCGCAGTCCTGACCGGCGTTGTGCACGATGCCCCACGCGATGCCCGCGGCGGTCCGCTCGATCGCGGCGTCGGCGCGGACGATCGCGCAGTCCTTGCCGCCGAGCTCCTGCTCGCACGGGATGCCGCGCTCGGCGCACGCGATCGCGACCTTCCGGCCGGTCGCCGTGCTGCCCGTGAAGTGCACCAGGTCGGGCTGGGCGTCGATCAGCGCCGCGCCGGCCGCGCCGTCGCCGTGTACGACCGCCACGATCGGCCCCAGCGACGCGCGCAGCTTGGCGACGAGCCACGCGCCGCACTTCGGCGAGAACTCGCTCGGCTTGAGCACCACGCCGTTTCCGGCGAGCAACGCCGGCACGATCACGCGCATCGGCAGCGCGACCGGGTAGTTCCACGGGGAGATGACAGCGACGACGCCGCGCGGCTCACGCTCGACGCGGCCCTTCTTGCCGGGCATGTCGAGCGCGGGGATCTTCGCCTTGCGCGGGGCCAGCAGGGACGGCCCGGCGCCGCACCAGTACCCGAACAGGTCGGCGACGCCGAGCACGTCCGCGGAGTAGGCCTCGCCGAGCGGCTTGCCGCCGGTCTCCTCGACGACGAGCGCCGCGAGCTCGTCGGCGCCCTCGAGCAGGGCGCGACCCGCCGCAGCCAGGGCCTTGCACCGCTCAGCGACCGGGCGCGCCGCCCACGCGACCGACGCCTGCCGAACCTCACCGACAACCACCGAAACGTCCATACGATCCCCCGGGAACGCACGCATATCGTGGGGGACGGAGGACCGCGCCAAGGGGCGCTCGGCGGGCGACGGCGATCGCGCGCCTACAGCGCCGTGGCGACCAAGCCCACGCCGACGGCGACCGGGATCACCGAGTACCCGAGCACGTGCACGACGTAGCCGGCGCGCGGGCCCATGCGCTTACACATGCCGTCGAGCTTGCCGAGCCGGGCCGGCTGGAACGACCGACACCACGCGGTGGTCAACCCGTAGAGCACCGCGGTGACGCCGAGCACAACTTGGAGAATCAAGCAAAAACCTGGGTTGCAAGCCGATACGCCGCGATGCGCCGGCCCGAGCCGGCGGGGGCCTCGCCCCGCGCGGCGCCTCGTTATCCACGCCCCTCCCGCCGCGCCAACGTCAGCGACGACGGCGCGCCGCGAGCAGCAGGAGCGCGCCCGGGATCAGCGCCGCCGCCGGATCCACCGGCGAGCCGCACCCGCACCCGCCGAGGTACGCGCCCGTGCGAACGCCCGTGTCGTCCAACGCCGTCTCCTGCGGCTCGGTCTCCTCGGTCTCGCTCGTGGGCTCGCTGTCGGTGTCCGTGTCGGTGTCGGTGTCGGTGTCGCCGGTGTCGCCGGTCTCCTCGGTCTCCTCGGTCTCTTCCGTGTCGATCGGCGCGCAGTCCTTCCCGAGCCCCGGCGCGCCCGGGTAGCTCTTCGGGTCGAGGTCGTCGCAGTCCACGTCGACCGCATACCCGTCGCCGTCCTGGTCGTCGTCGTTGCCGTCGCAGTCCTGGTCGATCCCGTCGTACCAGACCTCCTTGGCCCCTGGGTTGACGTCCGACCGGCTGTCGTCGCAGTCCGTGCCGCCGTACGCGACGTCGTCGTAGCCGTCGCCGTCCGCGTCGTACTCGTCCGAGTCGTCGCAGTCGGTGATCACGCCGTCGTACGGGTCGTCGGGCGCGCCTGGGTAGGTCGACGGGTCGGCGTCGTCGCAGTCGGTGCCGCCGTACGACGCGCTCGGGAACGTGTCGTAGTCGGCGTCGTAGTCGTCGTTGCCGGCGCAGTCGCTGTCGACGCCGTCGTACCAGGTGTCCGCCGCGCCGGGGTAGACCGTCGCGTCGGTGTCGAGGCAGTCCGGGCCGCCCGTCAGCGGATCGTACGGGAAGCCGTCGCCGTCCTGATCGTCGTCGTTGCCGTCACAGTCCTGATCGACGCCGTCGTACCAGACCTCGGCCGCGCCGGGGTTGATCGCCGGATCGGCGTCGTCACAGTCGCCCGCGGTGCGGGTGTAGCCGGGAACCGGCGCGCACGACGTGATCGAGACGAGCTCGTCGCCGTACCGGTCCCCGTCCGCGTCGACGTACAGCACGAGCGCGTCGGTCGCGTCGGCCTCGTCGACGGTGCCGTCGCAGTCGTTGTCGACGCCGTCGCACAGCTCCTCGCCGCCCGGCAGCACGCTGGCGTCGGCGTCGTCGCAGTCGAGGCCATTCGCTACGGTGCCCTTCGGCGGCGTGCACGACAGCACCTCGGTGGCCGGGTCGCCGAACCCGTCGCCGTCGGCGTCGGTGTACCAGGCGCCGAGGCCGACCGCCTCCTCGTCCACCGTGCCGTCACAGTCGTTGTCGAGGCCGTCGCACACCTCGGACGCGCCGGGGTTGGTGGCCGGGTTGCGGTCGTCACAGTCGGTGCCGTCGAGCACCGCGCCCGCGTCGGGGGCGCAGGTGGTCACGCCCGTGGCCGGGTCGCCGTAGCCGTCGCCGTCGAGATCGGTGTACCAGACGAGCGCGTCGGTGGCGCCGTCGTCGACGACCCCGTCGCAGTCGTTGTCGAGGCCGTCGCACACCTCGGGGGCGCCCGGGAAGGTCGCCGCCGAGGCGTCGTCGCAGTCACCCGCGACCGCGATCGCGCCCGCAGGCGGCGAACACGCGAGCACCT
>CAIUDO010000644.1 GCA_903897935.1 uncultured Pseudomonadota bacterium | reverse complement strand
CCGGGCGCCCACCCCTCCGCCGGCGCCTGCTCCGGCCGCGCCGCCGCCGCCGCCGCCGGCCCCGGCCGCTCCGGCCGCCACGCAGGTCCCGTTCGCGGTGATCGACACCATCCTGCGGAACAACATCGAGGTGAAGAAGTGCTTCTTCAACCAGATGAAGTCGGCGGGCTCGTTGCCCGCGCGGGTCGACGTGCAGTTCGTGATCGAGCCGTCGGGCAAGGTGTCGAGCGCGAAGACCACCTCCGCCGAGTTCGCCGGCTCGAGCCTCGACGCGTGCTTGTCCACCGCGATCCGCGGGCTGACCTTCTCGGCGTTCACAGGATCGCCGCAGAAGATCAACTACCCGTTCAACCTGCAGTGATCGCAGGTCCGGCGGGATCCGGGGCGCCGCCCCCTCGCCGGATCGTCGCGGACGGGTGAAGGGGGCCCCCGCCGAAGCCGGCTCTCGCCGGCCGAGGGGAACACGTACGCCTCCGGAAGCCTCGCATGGACATCCGAAACATCGCGATCATCGCCCACGTCGACCACGGCAAGACCACCCTGGTCGACGGCCTGTTGCGGCAGTGCAACACCTTCGCCGCGCACGAGAAGATCGAGGACCGAGTCATGGACTCGGGCGATCTGGAGCGTGAGCGCGGCATCACGATCTTGTCGAAGAACACGTCGGTCACGTACCAAGGCGTGAAGATCAACATCGTCGACACGCCCGGGCACGCCGACTTCGGCGGCGAGGTCGAGCGCGTCGTCTCGATGGTCGACGGCGCGCTCCTGCTCGTCGACGCGTCCGAGGGCCCGCTTCCGCAGACGCGGTTCGTGCTCCGCAAGGCGATGGAGGCCGGCCTGCGGGTCATGGTCTGCATCAACAAGATCGATCGGCCCGACGCGCGAATCTCGGCGGTGCTCCAAGAGATCTACGACCTGTTCATCGATCTCGACGCCAACGACGACCAGCTCGAGTTCAAGGTGCTCTACGCGTGCGCGCGTGAGGGCTACGCGCGCCGCTCGCTCGAAGACAGCGACAACGACCTCCGCCCGCTGCTCGACGCGATGCTCGAGGTCCTGCCCCAGCAGCCGCCGCCGTCGGCCCCCCGCGGTCGCATCCTGGTGACGAACCTCGACTACGACCCGTACGTCGGCCGCATCGCGATCGGCCGCTTGCTCGAGGGGCCGATCCGGCGCGCCGAGCAGGTCATGTGGTACGGCCTCGAGAAGACGATGCCGGTGCGCCTCACGCACCTCTACACGTCGGTGGGCCTGCGCCGCGTCGACGTCGAAGAGGCGACGCCGGGCGACATCATCGCGGTGTCGGGCATCGAAGACGCCACCGTCGGCGACACCATCGCCGCCGGCGAGTCGCCGGTCGCGCTGCCGCGCTTGCGCATCGACGAGCCCACGATCGGCGTCACGATCGGCATCAACGACGGGCCGCTGTCGGGTCGCGAGGGCAAGCTGCTCACGGGTCGCCAGATCCGCGCTCGCATCGAGCGGGAGCTCGAGCACAACGTGTCGCTCAAGATGGACGAGCCGAAGCCGGCAGACACCCACTTCAAGGTGTACGGCCGCGGCGAGCTGCAGCTCTGCATCCTCGTCGAGCAGATGCGGCGCGAGGGGTTCGAGCTCACCGTCGGGCGCCCGGAGGTCGTGCGCAAGACCGACGAGAACGGCGAGGTCGTCGAGCCGTGGGAGCGCGTCACCATCGACGTCCCCGACGAGTATGTCGGGCCGATGACCCAGGCGCTGGCGGCGCGGAAGGGGCAGCTCGAGGACATCTCGGCGAGCGGCGGGCGCACGCGCCTGCGCTACCTCGTCCCGAGCCGCGGCTTGATCGGGTTCCGCATGGAGATGCTCAACGACACCCGCGGCATGGGCATCATGGTCGGCGAGTTCGCCGGCTGGATGCCGGACGCTGGCTCGATCCCGCGCCGCACCCGCGGGTCGCTCGTCGCGGACCGGATGGGCAAGTCGACGGCGTACGCGCTGTACAACATCCAGCCGCGCGGCGACTTGTTCATCGGCGTCGGCGTCGATGTGTACGAGGGCATGATCGTCGGCATCCACAGCCGCGACAGCGACCTCAACGTGCACGCCGCGCGCGAGAAGCAGCTCACGAACTTCCGGTCGGCGGGCGCCGACGAGAAGCTCATCCTCACGCCGCCGAAGCTGCTCACGCTCGAGACCGCGCTCGAGTTCATCGACGAAGACGAGCGCGTCGAGATCACGCCGAAGTCGATCCGGCTGCGCAAGACGGTCCTGGCGCAGAACCAGCGGGGCGTCAGCCGCCGGACTACCTGACGGAGCGTCGGGGAAGGCATGATCGAGGTCGATGGGCTGGCCAAGGTGTACCGGGTCCCGGTCAAGGAGCCCGGCCTGGTCGGCTCGCTGCGTTCGTTGTGGCGTCGTGAGCACAAAGAGGTGCGCGCGGTCGACGGCGTGACGTTCCGCATCGAGCCCGGCGAGCGCGTCGGGTTCCTCGGCCCGAACGGCGCCGGCAAGACGACCACGCTCAAGATGTTGTCCGGCTTGTTGTGGCCGACCGGCGGCACCGTGCGGGTCGGCGGCTACGTGCCGCGCGACCGGGACGCGGCGTTCCTCCGAAGCATCACCTTGGTGATGGGGCAGAAGCAGCAGCTCCTGTGGGACCTCCCGGCCCCCGAGACGTTCTCGCTCAACCGCGCGCTGTACGACTTGCCGCGCGCCGAGTGGCAGGCCGCCCGCGACGAGCTCGTCGAGCTGCTCGATCTCGCCGGCTTCCTCGACCGGCCGGTGCGCAGCTTGTCGCTCGGCCAGCGGATGCGCTGCGAGCTCGCGGCGGCGTTGCTGCATCGCCCGAAGTTCTTGTTCCTCGACGAGCCGACGATCGGGCTCGACGTCGCGGTGCAGGCCCAGGTGCGGGCGTTCATCGCCGCGTACAACCAGCGCCACGGCGCCACCGTCATGTTGACCAGCCACGACATGGGCGACGTCGCGCACCTCGCGCAGCGCATCATCCTCATCGACCGCGGTCACATCCGGTTCGACGGGCCGCTGTCGGTCTTCGCCCGCACGTACGGCAACGGGCGGCTGCTGACGGTGCGCGGGGGCGGCGCGTCGCTCGTGGATCTCGGGTTTGTTTACGAGCAAGATCGGCACGTCCTGACGGTCCCGCCGGACCAGGTCAACGGGGTGCTCGCCGAGGTGCTGCGTCGAACGCCCGAGGCGGACGTGTCGGTCGAGGATCCGCCGCTCGAGTCGGTGCTGGCGCGCGCGTTCGGCGCCAGCGGGGGGTCGGCGTGACGATCGTACGCGCGATGCCCGAGCTGCTGCGGATCGGCCTCGCCGGGATGGTCGCGTACCGCGCCGAGCTGCTGATCTGGATCCTGACCGCGACGCTGCCGCTCGTGATGTTGGCGCTGTGGGACGCCGTCGCCGCCGATGGGCCGGTCGCCGGCCTCGGGCAAGCCGAGCTCGCGCGCTACTTCGCGATCACGCTCATCGTCCGGCAGGTCACCGGCGCGTGGGTGGTGTGGTCGCTCAACTGGGAGATCCGCGCGGGCACGCTGTCGGCGAAGCTGCTGCGCCCGGTGCACCCGCTGTGGGTGAGCGCCGCCGAGACCGCGGCCGCGGTGCCGCTGCGCTTGTTGGTGTTGGTGCCGCTGGTCGGCGCGTTGGTGGCGTGGCGCCCCGACCTGGTCGCGTGGCCGGGCCTGTCGTGGTTCTTGCTCGGCTGCGCGTCGGCGGCGCTCGCGGCGGCGCTCGCGTTCCTGGTGCAGGCGTTCTTCGGGATCTTGTCGTTCTGGCTGGATCAGTCGATGGGCCTGTTCGGCTTGTGGTTCTCGTTGTGGGCGGTCTGCTCGGGCTACGTGGCGCCGTTGGCGGTGTTCCCGGACGCCGCGCGGCGCGCCCTCGATCTGCTGCCGTTCAAGGCGATGCTGGGCACGCCGGTGGAGCTGTTCGCGGGCCAGCTCACGGGGCCCGACGCGCTGTGGGCCGTCGCCGTGCAAGCGGGCTGGGTCGTCGTCGCGTTCGGGCTCGTCGCGTTCACGTGGGCGCGCGGCGTGCGTCGGTACGGGG
>CAIUDO010000643.1 GCA_903897935.1 uncultured Pseudomonadota bacterium | reverse complement strand
CGCCGGCGCCGGCGCGCCGCAGCGGGGTAACAGGGTGGGTCGCTGGCGGGAGCGCCGCCGCCCTCGTGCTCGTGCTCGCCTGGATCGCCTTCCCCTCGTCTCGTCCAGACACCCCCGAGCCCACGCCACCTGCCCAGGAGGCCGCGCCCGCCACGCCCATGGAGGAGCTCCAGACCTGGCTCGGCGAGCGTGGCCGTCCGCTGAGGGTGGGCCTGGTGCCCCTCACGCCCGTGGGCGAGGCGAGCGCCTTCGCCCAGACGCTCGACCTGCGCCTGAACGGCGTGCTCCAAGGGCTCGACGGGGTGGAGGTCGTCGTGCTGGACGTCGTCGACCCCGCGGCCTCGCCCGCGGGCCTGGCGGACGCGGCTTCGGGCGCGGACGTCGTGCTTGCTGGCGCGGTGGGGGTCCTCGGCGCCACACGCATCGTCAACCTGCAGCGCGTCGACGTACCCAGCGCCATGGTGGGCGCCCGAAGCTACGCGGAGGGCTCCGAAGACGACGTCGCGACCGCGTTCCCCACGCTGCTCCGCGACCTGCTCGTGCGCACCGCGCAGGGCATGGACGCGAGCCTCGTGAAGGCCACGGTCAGCCGCTACGCCGGGCAGCTGTTTTCCTGCCGAGAACGAGCACTGAAGACGAACCACACCCTGGCAGGTCGGATCGAGGTGGGGTGGACCACCGAGGCCTCGGGCCGCGTCAGGGACGTGCACGTGGTGAAGGACGACATCGGGGACGAGACGCTCCGCAGCTGCATGCTCGCCAAGATCGAGACGTGGCTCTTCCCCGCCGGTGTCGAGGGGGAGTTCACCTGGCCCTTCGTCTTCCTAAGCTAGACCGAATCGGACAAGGGCCGAGCCCAGCTCTCCACGCCCTGATCACGCGCCGATCGTCGCCCCGGTGCTGGGCGTGCCCAACGTGGACGACAGCGACGCGCTGGACGAGGCGTCCCGCCGCCGCCTCGTGGAGTCGATCCTGGGCGAACGGCTCGAGGCGGTGGCCCGTCGGGAGCCGCTGCATGATCGTGCTGCGGTCGCGGTAGGGACGCCCGTTGCCGGGCGCCCTCCGCACAGATCCGGACGAGCGGAACTACCGCATCCGGCTCCTGACTGGGGTGATGGCGGCGAGGCGCTGGTGGGGCCACGGGTGGCAGATCTTCGCGGGGGGTAGCCAGCGCGAGACCAACCTCGCCATCCGCGACCACGGGGTTCGGTCGGCCTGGCTCCGTCGCCTCATCGCGCGGCCCCAGTACCATCCGATCCAGTGGCGGAACGCACAGATCGCTCGCCCGTTGTCCGGCACGCCGAAGTAGCGCACGTGCCCGCGGACTACGGCGCCCAGCTACGCCCCCAGCTTCGGGACGGGCCAGTGAAGCCGCTCGCGGAGGGTGGTGGCCACCGCCCGCAGCTTGCTCTGCAGCCGTTTCCGCGCGGTCTGGCGGACGACCTTGAACCGCCCGGCTCGCGTTGTGGCGTCCGGAAAGTCTGGCGGGCTCCAGTCCGGAAAGTCTGGCGGGTTCTGACCCGCCCGCACCTCTCGAGGGTCTCCGGATTCTGGCGGGTGAGCTCGGAGACCCGCCAGGTGATCGACGTCATGACCCGCTTGAAGATCCACCACATGCGCGAGGGGGGCACGTTGGAGGCCGTCATCGCAGAGCGCTGCGGCGTCTCGCTGCGCTCGGTCGAGCGCATCGTCGCTGAGGAGCCGCCCACGCTCAACGACGTGGTTGTCGGTGTTCGAGAAGGCGTCCCCCGCCGCGGGCGCCCTTCGAAGGCTGACGTCGAGCTCGTGAGGCGCATCCAGGAGCTGCTGAAGGACGAGCCCAAGGTCCTGGCGACCGAGGTGCTCGCGTGCTGGTCCTCGGGGCGCATGGTGGGCGTCGGCGGCAGCACGGGCGCGCTCGCACCACCCTGCTCGGAGCCCACGCCCATCGCGCGGCTCGCGACCGGCACGTCCCTTCCCGCCTCAGCTCGGCCCACCCGGCGTCCCCGGGGGGTGCTGCGGGCGCGGCAAGGCCGAGTCGGCGCTCGTGATCGTGCTGCCGCTGCTCGCGGCCCGCCTCCGCCGTCGGGCCCGATGACGGCGCGCCTCCGACGGTGGAACGCCGACAAATTATTGTGCAACTTCGCGATTTACATCGGTTCGTGGCTGAGTATCGAGAACTTCGGCTCGTTTAGCGACCTAAACGGGGACCGAACGTTCCGGCTCCGCCATCGCCAGGAGCCGTCGACGCTGCGGTACGCTCCCGGCGGAGGCGACGATGACCGAACTCCCGACTTCGCCCGGACCCGACTTCGACGACGTGTTGGCCCGGCTCGAGCGCCTGGCGAGGACCCACCTGCTCCTGTTTCGTGTCGAGGTCGGGAGGAACCATCGACCGACCGGCCGCGCATCGACCGACGTCCGTCGGCGGCAGGTCAGCCGACCGCGCACTCGAGCACCAGCCGCAGCACCGGCTGGAACCCCCTCGCGGCGAGGAACGCGAGCACGGCCTGCGCGTCCCGGCCGATCTCGGTGCCGCCGTTGCAGCTCCGCGTCAGCGCTATCGGGGGTACACGACCCACCACATCGTGGCGTTGTCGTGCGGGATGCCGCCGTCGGCCACGTAGGTCGCGCCCCGGGTGCCGATCTCGGTGACGACGCTGATGTCGCCCACGCCGGCCCCCCACTTCTTGTCGCCATAGGCCCTCGCGGCGTCGAACTCGCGGGACGCCGTGCCCTGCTGACCGTACGGGATCACCACCACGCTGCCCTTCAGCTCGGGGTGGGCGGCGAGGTAGTCTCCCAGACGCGTCCTGCCGTCGGACTGCTTGATCACGAAGCCCAGGCGCGCGGCAGCGGCCCGTCCGTGGCTCGTCTCCTGCAGCCAGTGGGCGAAGCTGACGGCCCACATCGCGTGGCTGGCGGGGATGCTGTCGGCGAGCTGCTTCCACCGGCTGTTACCCGCCTTCGCCGCCTTGTTGACGTACGCGTGGCTGCCCGTGCCCATGACGTAGTTGTAGCACTTGCCGCGGGGCCGCTCGCCAGCCCGCGGCGCGGCCGCGGCGGCCAGCGCGCCCATCGCGGCCCTGCCCGACGCCGTGATGCCGAGCTCGCTCGCGCCGGGTGCGGGCCGGGGGCCCGCGGT
>CAIUDO010000642.1 GCA_903897935.1 uncultured Pseudomonadota bacterium | reverse complement strand
TCCGGTCGCGCCCGCGCCGCTCGCCATCCCGGTGGCGCCGGCCCCGGTCGCGGCTGCGCCGGTCGCGCCGCCCGAGCCACCCGCCCCCGTCCTCTCCTCCGTCGCGGTCGGCGCAGGCGTCGACGGCCTGAAGCTGACGATCGAGCTGGGCGGGTCGGTCGTGCACCTGCAGGTCGTCGACGGCACCCTGACCCTCACCGACGACCGCGGCACCAACCTCAGCGTGCCCGTCGGGGCGCCGGTGGTCGCGGCGGCGCCCGCCCCCCCGGTGGTGGCGGTCGCCCCGGCGCCGCCCCCGCCCCCGGCTCCACCCCCGGCCCCGCCCGTCGACACCACCCGGCCGGGCCTCGTCACCATCAACGGCGCGCCCCCGGACGGCGCCCTCGTCGTCGTCGACGGGGTCACGATCGCGGCCGTGCCCGCGGGCGCGACGTCGGTCACGCTCGCGATCGACGACGGCGCGCACGTGCTGGAGGTGCGTGGGCTCGCGGATGAGCGCCTGCTGCACGTCGGGCGCCTCGACGTGGCGGCGGGGCAACGGACCACGGTGACCGTACCGGCGTCGTGACGGCGTCCGGGCTATGGGGTCGGCTCCCCCTTGCCCCCGAGCGCTGGTGCCCACCTTCGAAGACCTCGACCTCATCGATCCGCTCCTTCAAGCTCTGGAAGAAGAAGGGTACGCGTCGCCCACCCCGATCCAGGTCGACGCGATCCCCGCGCTGTTCGAAGGGAGGGACCTGCTCGGCCTCGCCCAGACGGGCACCGGCAAGACGGCGGCGTTCGCCCTGCCGATCTTGCAGTTGTTGTGGGAGTCCCGTCGGGCTGGCCCGCGGCGCATTCGGGCGCTCGTCGTGAGCCCCACCCGCGAGCTCGCCGCGCAGATCGGCGAGCGGTTCAGCGCCTACGGGCGGCGCATCGACATCCGCAACACCGTCATCTTCGGCGGCGTCGGCCAGGGCCCGCAGGTGTCCGCGGTCAAGGCCGGCGTCGATGTGCTGGTCGCCACCCCGGGCCGCCTGCTCGACCTCGTCGACCAGCAGCTCGTCGACCTCACCGCGGTCGAGTTCCTCGTACTCGACGAGGCCGACCGTATGCTCGACATGGGCTTCATCCGCGACATCCGGCGGATCGTCGCGATCGTGCCCAAGAAGCGCCAGAACCTGCTGTTCTCGGCCACGATGCCGGACGAGATCGCGGGCCTCGCCAACACCATCCTCAAGCAGCCGGTCCGCGTCGAGGTGGTGCCGCAGTCCACGCCGGTCGAGCGCATCGACCAGTCGCTCATGCTGGTCGCCCGCGCCGACAAGCGGCACCTGCTCGCGCACCTGCTGGCGTCGAAGGCCGTCACCTCGGCGATCGTGTTCACGCGCACCAAGCACGGAGCGAACCGGGTCGCCGAGCACCTCGAGCAGGTCGGCATCGGCGCCGCCGCGATCCACGGCAACAAGTCGCAAGGCGCCCGCACCCGCGCGATGGACGGCTTCCGCGGCGGCACGCTGCGGGTGCTCGTCGCGACGGACCTCGCCTCCCGCGGCATCGACGTCGACGGCGTGTCGCACGTGATCAACTACGATCTGCCGCACCCCGCCGAGGTCTACGTCCACCGCATCGGCCGCACGGGGCGGGCGGGGGCCAGCGGGGCGGCGATCTCGTTCTGCGACGAGACCGAGGTCGCGTACCTGCGGGCGATCGAGTCGCTCACCCGCCAGAAGATCCCGGTCGTCGAGGGGCATCGTTGGCATGCGCAGTGGGTGCTCACCGCCCCACCGCCGCCGCCC
>CAIUDO010000641.1 GCA_903897935.1 uncultured Pseudomonadota bacterium | reverse complement strand
TGAAGCGCCGTGAGCATCTTCTTCACCTCGACGACCCTTGCGTGAAGGTCGTCGGGCGCCTTCAGCCACACTGCCAGATCCCTGCAGTCCCGCACATCGCCTCGCGACGGTGCTGAAGGGTGATACCTGATCGCGGATTGCTCCGTCATTTCTCGGCTAAGCGATCGGCTTTGCGGTTAGAGGCGTCGCGCGAGGCGACGTGACTCATCCCGTGCGCGCTTGGGTGTTCGATCTCGGCGGCGTGCTCGTGCGCTTCGACGACACGCGCCTGCGGAGCGCCCTGCGCCCCGACGTCGTCGTCGACGAATGGTGGCGGTTCGTGCTGCACTCCGCGGCGTACCGTGGGTTCGAGACGGGCCGTGCGTCGTTGGACGATGTCGTCGCCGCCGGCCGTCCGCTGTTTCGCCCCGACGTGACGGACGACGAGGTCGTCGCCGCGATCGCCGACTGGCCGTCGCGGCCCCACGACCGAGCGTTCGACGCGTTGGCGCGCGCGCGGGCGACCGGGCTGCCGGTCGTGTTGTTGTCGAACACGAACCCGCTGCACTGGGGCGTCCTAGAGCCCAGGTTCGCGGCTTGGTTGGACGACGTGTTCCTCTCGTACCGCGTCGGCGCGCTGAAGCCGGACCCGGCGATCTACGCGGCGGTCGAAGCGAAGCTGGGCGTCGCGCCGGACGGGCTGTGCTTCTTCGACGACCTGGAGCACAACGTCGCGGTGGCCCGGGCCCGCGGATGGCAAGCGCACCGCGTAGACGGCCCCGACGACGTGCTCGCGGCGCTGGGGCAGCGCCAACGGTGACGAACCGTCGGCGCGGCGCGGCCCAGGTCGATCAGTCCGGGCAGCAGGTGACGGTGGTGGACAGGCGGTCGCCGACCGAGATCGATTGGCCGTCGTAGTTGTACGCCGAGTTGTACGTGTACGCGTCGACCTCCAACACGCCGCCGCGGCACGCCGCCTCCCAGTAGCCGTAGGCATACGCCGAGCGGCCCGGCGTCGCGTACTGCTGGGCGTACCCGGCGTACCGGCCGTTGATGTAGATGTACGCGTACGCGTAGACGTAGTTCACGTACGCGCCCGCCTCGGTCGACACGTACGTGGACACCGAGTCGTAGTGGTAGTCGTAGCCCGGGCCGGGCGCCTCGTAGTCGTAGCTGTACGCCGACACGTAGTTGTACCAGCTCGTGTTGCCGCCGAAGAGGTCACCGTAGCGGGTGGTGTCGCTGCCGTAGTCCGTGCTGTAGTTGTAGCAGTACGAGTAGCCACCACCGCCGATGATCGAAGACGGCTCCTCCTCCGCGAGGCCGAACATGCCCTCGGGGTCGAGCATGCTCTCCGGGCGCAGCCCGAGGTCGTGGTACTTCACCTCGCCGCTCGCTTCGAGCTCAGCGCTCATGAACACGCCGGGCGCGACCTCGACGTGGTCCTTCTCGGTCAGACCACCCGTCATCGTGAGGTCCAAGGTGGGGTGGACCGGATCGGGCGTCGGGATGGAGTCTGCCTCCGTGCCGCAAGCCGCCAACGCGAAGAACACCGGGAACATGTGACGCATCATGACCTCCTGCGCTGTCCAGGTGACCTGCTCCGCCGCGTCCTGATCGGGATCCTCGCGCCCCTCACAGGTTCTTGACACGGGGCGCGTCGGGGGTCGCTCTCGGATCCAACGCCGCTCACTCAAGGTCATCGCAGCGCTCTGGGCCGTCAGCCGTACGGCTGGTCGCTGATCGCTGATCGCTGATTGCTCCATCATTTCTCGGCTAACGGATCGGCATCGCTCTTAGAACCAGATGGCGACCCGGGTGTACGCCGTCGCCGGGACCAGCCCGAGCTCGCTGCGCAGGCCGAGCGCGCCCGCGGCGTCGGTCGGGTCGGCGAGCAGCGCGGCGACGATCGCGTCGACGGATCCCGCGGTGGGCCGAGCGCCGACCCCGACCAGCGCGCCCACCGACACCTCGGCGTCGTCCGACACCGAGAACGACGCGCCGCCCGTCACGAGGGCGCTCGGATCCGTCAGGTTGCCGATCACCGCGACGTTGGCTCCGATCAGCGGCCGCGGACGCCCACTCAGCGACACGGACGCGTACGCTGGGCCGCCGAGCCAGATCTCCCCGCGCGCCGCACGCTCGCTGCTCAGCGCGTCGAGCCGGCCGGCCGGGTCGGTCGCCCCGAACGTCTGGACGTAGACCTCCGCCCCCACGGACCACTCGGGCGCGACGTACCACTCCGTGCCGAGCACCGCGCGCACGAACGGGTCCTCAGCGGCGGCGGCAGGCGACGTGAACGAGGCGTCGCCGTGGACGCCGAACGCGCCCGCCGACGTCTCGACGCCGACCCCGACGACCTCGTCGGCGTGCACCTCGCCGACGAGCAGGAGCAGGTCGGTGACCCCGACGGTGAGCGACCCCGTCGCCGCGATCACGACGCCCTCGAGGTCCCACGCGCCGGCGTACGCCGCAGCCAGGGTGAGCCGCGCGCTCCCCGGGTACACGTCGACGCGCACCGCGTCGACGCCCGGCTTGTACTCGGTGTCGATGGTGGTCGGCGTGAACGGGTTGACGAGGTCGAGCGGGGTGAACGCGCGCCCGGTCCCGAAGCTGATGGGTTGGCGGCCGATCGTCGCGTCGACGGGGCCGAACCGCCCGCCGAGCAGCAGCCGATCCGTCGTGCCGCCGAGCGCGAGGGTGCCGTCCGGCCCCGACCACGACACGTCTACGGCTTGCGGCGCCGAGGCGCCGACGCCGGTGGAGAACCCGACGGAGCCGGCGGCGTCGACGCCGAGCGCGCCCTGGAGCTCGCTGGTCGCTGCGGCGGTCTGGGCGATCAGCTCGTGGTGGGCGACGAAGCGGAGCGGCCCTGCCTTGGCTTCGAGCCGCATGCGGGCGGCCAGCACGCCCGAGCCGTAGGGCCCCGCGGGGAACAACGGGCTGTCGTACGGGAAGCCAGCGGTGAAGAACTGCTTGAAGTGCCCGTGCAGCTCGGCGCTACCAGG
>CAIUDO010000640.1 GCA_903897935.1 uncultured Pseudomonadota bacterium | reverse complement strand
CGCGACTACATCACATCGACCGTTCGCGCGGAACGCTACGCGCTCAAGCGATCGTCCAACGCCAGGAATCACCCGCAGCGCACCCGGCACGTCCGCGAAAAGGTCGGTGCGACGCTCCGACTATTTCAGCAGCCTGCTAGCGTCAGCGGCACGCCTCGGTGGGGAACACCTCGAGGTCGGCCGCTTCGCCGTCGAGCACGATCGGGTCGGCGTCGAGCCCGCTTGTGAGCGTCCAACCGCCGTGGATGCCGTAGACCCCGTACGTGAACGCGGTGGCGGGGTTGGTGGTCGGCGTGAGCCACAACAACGTGACCGGCCACCCCCCGCCGCACACGACGCCGGCGGGCAGGTCGCCGTCGGACGCCGAGCCCGACCCGTCGACGTCGTCGAGCACGTAGAGCACCTCGGCGCCGTAGTCGACCGGGGGCGTGGTGCCCGCCGACTGGATGCGCTCCTCCGAAAGCGCCGCGACCTCGACCGTCCACGCGGCTTGCAGGGGCTGGTCGATGGGCCGATCCGGCAGCTCACCGGCCTTCTCGAAGATGGACACCGTGGCGAGGCGCTGGCCGGGGAGCGGGACGGCGGCGCCGCTGAGGGTGGTCGTCATCACGTTCGGGAACGGCGCGACGTCGATCCCCAGCGCAGCGTCGACCTGCACCGGCGTGTTCGCGTCGACGTACTCGATGCCGATCCAGCCGTATCCGGACACGAACGTGAGCAGCGTCCGGGAGACCCCTTCGATCGCCTCGTCTGGCGACGCGTCGCCGTCGGTGTCGATCCAGTACGTGACCCCGAACACCGCGCCGCGCGAGCCGTCGCCGAAGTCGTCGAGGTCTTCGCGCGGCGGCTCGGGCACCCGCACGGTGACCTCGCCCGCCGGGGCGGGGGCCGTCGCGACGACCTCGCCGGCGGAGAACTCGTCGCCGAGGATCGGGAAGCGGGTCACCGCGACCCACACGCCTTCCGGCGGCGACGCGACCCGTACGTCGAGCGAGAAGATGTCGAAGGTCGGGTCGGTGTCGGTGTCGGTGTCGGAGTCCGAATCGGCGTCGGCGTCGGCGTCCGAATCAGCGTCGGCGTCCGAATCGGCGTCGGTATCGGCGTCCGAATCGGCGTCGGCGTCCGAATCGGCGTCGGTGTCGGTGTCGGCGTCGGTCGGGACCGCGGTCTCCGGCTTGTCGGAGCACGCGGCGAGGAAGAGCAGCAACAGGCTCGTGCGCATCGATGGACCCCCTGGTGCAGCGTTGGACACCCGAGCCGCGCCACCCAGAAACGAAATCAGGCCCAGACCACCGCTTGGTTCTGCGCGTACCAGCCGTCGACCTTCGACGCGACGGCCGCCTCGATGCGGGCCCGCTTGATCTTCATCGTCGGGGTGAGCATGCCGTTCTCGATCGTCCACGCGTCCGGTGAGACGACGATCATCTGCATCTGCTCGTAGCCGGACAGGCCCTTGTTCACCTCGGCCAGCCACGCGGTGAGCTGGGCGGTGACCTCGGCCTTGACCGCCGGATCCGCGACCTTCGGGCGCAGATCCTCGGCGAGCACGACGAGCGCGTAGGCGGCGGGCTGGCCGACGCCCGACACGCAGGAGAGCTCGATGGCGTCGTGCTCGTTGAGCTTGTTCTCGATCGGCGCCGGCGCGACGTACTTGCCCTTCGCCGTCTTGAACAGCTCCTTGATGCGGCCGGTGAGCTTGAGCAGGCCATCGGCGCGGCGCTCCCCCTTGTCGCCGGTGCGGAAGAACCCGTCTTCGGTGAACACCTCGGCGTCGAGGTCGGGGCGCTTGAAGTAGCCGACCATCGTGCCGGGCGACTTGATGAGGACCTCGCCCTCGTCAGTGATGCGCACCTGCACGCCGTCGTAGGGGGCGCCGACGTACCCGGGGGCATTGTGGGTGGCCGTGGAGAGGTGGCTGAACGCGAAGTCTTCGCTCATCGCGTAGCCTTCCATCAGGTTCAGCCCGAGGCTGCGGTACCAGGTGATGAGCTCGGCCGGGATCGGCGCCGAGCCGCTGCCCGCGAGGCGGACCGAGTCGAGGCCGAGGCCGGTGAGGATCTTCTTCTTGATGATGCCGCGGATGATCGGGATCTTGAGCAGCAGGTTCAGCCGCGCCGGGGGCATCTTCTTCGACACGCCCTGCTGGAACTTGAGCCACAAGCGCGGCACCGAGATGAACAACGTGGGGCGGGCGCGCTGGAGGTCGGCGACGAACGTGTCGAGCGACTCGGCGAAGAAGACGTGCCCGCCGCCGACGAACGACGCGCACTCGATGTACGCGCGCTCGAACACGTGCGCGAGCGGGAGGTACGACAACACACGCTCTTCCTGCGTGATCGAGACGCCGCGCACGATGCCTTCGCTGGCGCGGGTGACGCTCTGGAAGCTGTGCATGACCCCCTTGGGCTGCCCGGTGGAGCCCGAGGTGTAGATGATCATCGCGAGCTCGTTCATCTCGCGGGAGACGCGGCCGGCCAAGGGCGCGTGCTTGGCGATGACGTCGTCCCACTTCGGCGCCGAGGTCGGGGGCGCGAGCGGGAACGCGATGCGCGGGAGCGCCGGGTTCACCCCAGGCTCCTGCTGCGGCCACGAGTCGAGCTTGCCGACGAACAACAGCTTGGCTTCGCTGTGCTCGAGCACGTAGCGGACGGTGTCGGCCCCTTCGGTGGGGAAGATCGCGACGGTGGTGAACCCGCCGATCCAGATCGCGAGCTCGGCGATGAAGAAGTGGGCGCAGTTCTTGGACAAGATGGCGATGCGGTCGCCGCGTGCGAACCCGAGGGTCTGCAGGTGGGCGGCCATGCGCCGCGCCTGATCGAGCGTTTGACGCCACGTGTACTCGGCGACGGCGCCGCCCCCGAGCGGCTGGGTGAGGTAGATGCGATCGGCCAGCGCGGCCTCTTTGTCGTACACGTGGTCCAGGATCGACGTCACACACCCTCCGTACGCGGGCATCCCGCGGCCGGGGAAGCCTATGGGATCCGAGCGTTCCGGTCAATTCGCGGCCGCGATCAGCGCAGCTCGGGCGCGCACACCGACACGTCGTCGTCGGTGGCCGCGACGCGAAACTGGAACCCGTCCGCCGCCTCGGTGCGGTGGGCGAACCGCACGCGCAGCGGGTAGACGCCAGCTTCTAAGTCGATGATGGGCGCCTCAGCTTCGAAGTCGTCGAGGTGATGGGCCTCGGCGACGACCACCCCGTCGAGCTCGACCCACGCGTCGCCGCCCGCGCCGAGCACCACCGCGTACGCGCCCGGCGTCCACACGCGGACCCAGGCCGCCCACGACGCGCTGAAGTAGGCCGGATCACCCTCCAGGCCGTCGTCGACCGGCCACCACCCGCGCCCGAAGTCGAGCGACGGGTCGAACCGGGTCCACACCGCGCGTTCGTCGTCGAACCAGTCGGTCGTGTCGGGCCCCGCGGGCGGTGGGTCGTCGACGGTTGGCTCGACGTCGGGGTGATCGGCGGGGAGGTTGTAGTAGGTGCCGAACGCGCCGAGCGTGCACGCCTCCCAGTCGGAGGGCGGGGCGCCGGCGTCGTCGAGCGAGGCCTCCGGCGGCGGCGGTGGGGGCTCGACCGGCTCGTCGACCACGTGGTACTCGGGGCTACACGCCCACAACAGGAGCCAGGTCACGCGCCACGCTCCAGCGCGGTGAGCGCCGGCACCCCTGGCAGGTAGCGCTCCGGGTCCACGCCGCCGAGCCGCAGCAGCGACACGCCGATGTGCTCGCAGCCGAGCACATCGGCGCTCCCGTCGTCGGGTTGGCCGGTGCCGAGGTCGATCGGCAGGCTGATGAGGCCGTCGTCGGTGGCGCCGAGCACGCGGTTGCCGGCGACGCCCGAGCCCATCGCGAGCATCGAGGTGTACGGCCAGTGGTCGCGGCCCATGCTCCCGTTGAAGATCGGCGTACGGCCAAGCTCACTCGTGACGACCACGGTGACCTCGTCGATGAGGAACGGCGTCGCGGTGCCCGGCGTGGTGTACAGGGCCTCCATGACGGCGTCGAGCGCGCTGAAGAAGTCGTGCATCTGGGGCCCGACCCCCTGGTTGCCGCCGTGGGTGTCCCACCCGCCGGGGATGCCGATCATCGCGCAGCGGGACAGCCCGAGGCGCATCACCTCAACCGCCATCAGCGCCTGGTCGAGCACGGTGTTGCCGCCGTCCGACAACCCTGCTTCGAAGCGCCGCCCCTCGAGCTCCATCGCGCGCTCGAGGTTGTGCAGGAGGTCGTCGGCGCGCGACCGGCCGAGTCCCCGCTGCTCGGCCGCGAACGCCGCGGCCCGGCCGTAGACGAACGCGTCCATCATCGAGTCCATCGGGGTAGGCACCACCGGGGACGGCTGGTCGGACGCGCCGACGATCGAGCCGTCGATGAGGTCGAGCAGGGTGCCGCCGCCGCCGCGGATCACGGCGGCGCCGAACGGACCGGGGAACGACGGCCCGGAGAACACGAGGTGGGGCATCGGGTAGTCGACGGCGCCGTTCGCGGCGAGAATCGACGGCCAGTCTCCGGTCGAGCTCGCTGACGTGCCCGTCATCATCCACTTCATGCCGGAGTCGTGCCCCGCCGAGTGGACGTTGACCCCGCGCAGCATCGCGACGTACGGGTACCAACGGCGGAAGAAGGTGTCCATGCCGAGCCGGTCGGGCCCGGACGACCAGGTGAGGTTGCCGGCCCGCCCGAGGGTGGTGTCGGGGTCCATGTCGGTGCCGGCGAGGGCGCTCACGCCGTCCGGCCCGAACTTCGGATCGAGGGGGGTGGCGTCCCACCCCCCTGACGCGAAGAAGAACAAGAACTTCCGCTCCCCGGCGGCCGCGCGCGCCT
>CAIUDO010000639.1 GCA_903897935.1 uncultured Pseudomonadota bacterium | reverse complement strand
GCGCCCGTGCTCGACTGGCGGGCGTGCGCGGTGTTCCGCGCGTCCGGGCCGACGTGCGCGGGCACGTGTCACGCCCGCCGCGCGTGTGTCGTCGGGAAGGAGCACGCCTACTCGGCGCTGCAGCACGCGTACCACGGCGACCCGAACGGCACGCGGCCGGCGCTGGCGCGCGCGCTCGGGGTGGTCGATCGCAGCGACGGCGGCAGCCGCCTGGGCGAGCACGCGACGTGGGCGCGAGGCGGCTGAGCGCGCGGGCCGACGAATCAGGCCAGCGAACGGCGCGCGCCCGTGGCAGATTGTCGCGCCACGGCTACAAGGCCCCACCCGGAGCACCCATGAACCCACGCCTGCCCGTAACCGCCATCGTACTCGCGCTCGCTCTTTCAGGATGTACCGAAACTACCGAGCGCACCCTCGGCGGGGCCCCGGTCACCGTCGGCGCCATCGACGCCGACGAGGCGGTCGACCGCGCGTACGACCTGCTCGCCGCCAACCCGAAGATCGCCGACGGGCTCGACCTCGACTTCACCGGGGTGGACGTCGACGACGTCGGGTTCGGCCACGTCGCGTTCCAGCAGTACGTGCGCGGCGTCCCGGTGTTCGGCGGTGAGGCCATCGTGCACGTGGCGCGCCACGGCGTGATCTTCCGCGTGACCAACAACCTCGTGCGCGGCGTCGACGTCGACACCACGCCGTCGCTCACCGCCGCCGAGGCCATCGCGGTGGCGCAGCAGCTCACCGGCGTCACTGAGGGCCTCAGCGAGGCCCCGGCCGCCGATCTCCAGGTCATCGTCGAGGGCGGCGTCGCGCACCTCGCGTGGCGGGTCCGCATTCGCGCGCTCGAAGGCGAGATCCCGACCATGCCCGTCGTGTTCGTCGACGCGCACGACGGCAGCCTCGTCACCCAGTACGAGAACCTGCAGACCGCCTCGCTGACCGACGCGGACAAGACCACGTACAACCTCGCGGGTGGCACCCGGTACTCGCGGGCGACCATCGGCGACTCGTCCGACGCCGACCTCAACACGACCCACACCAGCGTCGGCCAGTCGCTCGCGTACTTGTCGACGGTGGGCCGCGACTCGTTCAACGGCACCGGTGGCGTGGTCCGGTCGTACGGCCACTACTCGCGCAACTACGTCAACGCGTTCTGGGACGGCACCCGGCTCACGTTCGGCGACGGCGACGGCGTGAACGCGGACTACCTCGGCGTGCTCGACGTCGCGGCGCACGAGCTGGCGCACGGGGTGACCCAGTACGAAGCCAACCTCACGTACGCGAACGAGTCCGGGGCGCTCAACGAGGCCGCGTCGGACATCTTCGCGGCGGCGGTCGAGGCGTACGTCGACGGCGGGACGAACGCGTCGACCTGGGACATCGGCGAGGACTGCTGGTTGGCCGCGCCCGCCCTGCGGTACATGGACCAGCCCTCGCTCGATGGCTCGTCGCGTGACCACTACAGCAACCGCTACACGGGCTCGTCCGACAGCGGCGGCGTGCACTGGAACAGCGGCATCGGCAACCACTACTTCTACCTGCTCGCCAGCGGCGGGCAGCACCACAACGCCGCCTACCGCTCCGGGTACACGGTCGCCGGCATCGGCGTCGACGACGCGTACCGCATCTGGTACTCGGCGCTCGCGAACTACATGGTGAGCTCCACCAACTTCGCCGGCGCCCGCACCGCGAACGAGGCGGCCTGCGCCGCGCTCGCGTACCCGGCCGACACCTGCCACTCGGTGAGCCTCGCGTGGTTCGAGGTCGGCGTCGGCTCCGATCCGGGGGACTACTCGGGCGGTGGGCCGGTCGACACCGGCGGTCCGGTCGACACCGGCGGTCCGGTCGAGCCGCCGCCGCCCCCGGCGTCCTGCCCGGCCGGCTTCACGGAGACCGTCGGCAGCCTGTCCGGGAGCGGTGACTTCGACGAGTACACGTACACCTCCAGCGCCTCGGGCCTGCACGAGGTCCAGCTGTCGGGCACGGGCTCGGACTTCGACCTGTACCTCTACAAGAAGACCGGGTCGAGCTACAAGGTCAAGGCCAGCAGCACCGCAGCGGGCTCCGTAGAGGCGCTGGCGTACTCGGGCTCCAGCGGCGACTACCTGATCGCGGTCGAGTCGTACTCCGGGGCCGGCGACTACACGCTGTGCACGAAGCTGCCCTGATCCGCGGCGCTCACTCGGCCATCCGGCTGCGATAATCCCAGCTCTCGAGCCGGGTCGGCCGCAGCCGGATCGCGACCTCCTCAGCCCGCCGGCTGCGCAGCCAGCGGGCCAACGACGCGTCGTCGTCGGTGAGGTAGCGCGCGATCAGCGCGTCGAGCACGGCGGCGCCGGCCTCAGGGTGCACGGACGCCACCGCCCGCCCGCGCACCCCGTGGTACGGCTTGCTGTCGCGCGCGACCTCGAACCCGCACCGCCCGTCACGCGCGAGGTGGCGCAGCGCGCGCGCCGACTGGTGGGTCGCGCACCACACGTCGCCGCCTTGCCGCACGAACCACAACGACAGCACCAGCGGGAACCCCGACACGGTCGGCATCGCCAACCGCACGGGGATGACCGCGTCGTCGAGGTGACGGTGGATGGTCTCGAGGCTCCACGGCCCCCGCGTCGGCACCGGCATGCTGCCTCCCGAACCGACGGTAGCGCGGCGCGCCGCCGTCGGCAGGGGCGCTTGTTACGACAAGTCCGCCGGATCGGTGGCGACGCCGTTCACGTAAAGCGTCGCCGTGTGGTTCGGGCCGCGCTCGATGCGGGCCGACTTGTCGTCGAATGTCGTCCATGACAACGACGCCACCTGCTCGAAGCTCTCCGCGACGGCCTTCATCAGGATCGTCGCGGCGATCTTCTCACCCAAGCGCAGGGACCGCGTGTTGTCGGACCGCCAGTGCACCCCGCCCATCGAGCGGCCCATCGCGACGTTCGACGCGATCTTGTTGAGCTCACCGAGCACGGTCAGGTCGCCCGCGTCGGCGCCGGTGTACTCAAGCAGCTCGGAGCCGCCCGTGCCATCGGAAGCGGCGGCCCGGCCGACGCCCGGCTGCACGATCTTCACGGCGCCGCGGGTGACGGGGTGCCGCCCATTCGCGACCAGACCGCTGATCTTCTCGGTCTCGTCGAACCACGCCTTGAGCACCGTGACACACGCACCAGCGACCGTAGCATGCCCGGCGCCGTAGGCGGGGTGCGCCGGGCTGCCCGACGTGAACGCCATCGGCAAGAAGTAGGTCCCGTTCTTCGCGAACACGCGCTGTGCGGCGTCACGCGAGAAGACGCGGGCGGGCAGGCCGTACGCGCGCTTGGTGCCGTTGTGCCCGATCTCCTGCATCTGCATCAAGCCCCCGTAGGCCTCCGGGCGCAGGCGCAGGTGGTGGTGCCACTTCTGGCGCCACACCACCTTGAGCGCGCGGCTCGCGACCTCGGAGACGAGGGTGAGCAGGTGCGGCCCGCCCCACGTGCCGAACCCCGCCTCCCGAGTGGCGGACGCGTACGGGTTGCCGGCGTCGGGCTTCGCGCCCCAGCTCAGCAGCAGCAGGGCCGCGTTGAAGTAGGCCTGATGCAGCGCATCTTTGTGCACGAACCGCGCGATGTCCCGCATGGACTGGATGCGCCGCCAGGCCCGCGCCCCGCCGGACTGTTCGTAGTAGGTCTCCATCGACTCGTTGGCCTGCGGGTACGGCCGGTTGTCGTCGCCGAGGCCGAGCTCCTGGGCGCGCAGCCACGTCGCGTAGTCGGTGAGGTAGTCCGTGCCCGTCACGTACGGGTTGTGCTTCTGGATGACCGTCTCGGTGCCGAACGCGGCGTCGTGCAGGAAGAACTGGCTGACCAGCGGCCCCTTCTGCTCGTCACGCAGCCCGCACCGGAAGAGGGACTGCCGGGTGACATTCACGTTGGCGGCGCCCGGCAGGTCGAGGCCGACCTTCAGCGCCCAGTCGTAGCCGGCGTCCAAGTTTGCGGCGCGCTGGAACTCTCGGTCCAGCTCGGTGACGGCGGTGCCTACATCCGCGTCGGTCGCCCAGCTGTCGAACGGCAGGTCCCGCAGCAGCGCCATCCAGTACAGCTCCGTCATCTCCGCGGCGGTCGACGCCGAGAGCACGGGGGGCGCCGGCGGCATCGTGAGCTGGGTCGGATCGGGGCCGAGGCCCTCGCGGGCGAACCCGGCCCGCGGGTTGACGAACGGCGCGGCGGGCTGCCCCGGCGCGGGGGGCTTCGGGTCCACGCCCGTTGGGACGATATGAAAGGTAGACCCTGTGCTCGCGGCGCCCACGAGGGCAGCGAACGCGACCGGGTCGACCTCACCGAACTCGTTGTGCGGGAGCGTCTTGTGGAAGCTGCCGATGCCGACGACGGGGGCGCCGCCGACGCTGATGACGAGCGCGGTGTCGCCGTTGGTGTCCTGCGCGAGCTCGGGTGGGGGTGCGGGCGCAACGTACGGGTTCAAGCTGCCTCCAGATCCGTGCGATCTTGGCGGATCGCGAACAGAACGGGCCTCGCCCGAGGCGCGCATCAACGGCGCGAGAAAATTCTTCGGCGGATGCTCGGGCCTCCAACACAACGGGTCCAGCCGGCCTCGTCGGATCGCGTAGAGACCTCAGAGAACCCCGAGAGGCACAGAACGCCGCGGCACGCATCCGATTGGTTCGAAGGCGCTTCGTCCCCGTCGTCACGCGCGCGGCGCGGCGCGAGCGGCCGAGTCGACACGTACGCGCTCGAATGGCCTCTCTGCGTTCTCTGCGTTCCCGCGCGATCCCACCGGTCGTCGATCGCCGGACGTCGGAGCAGCGGAGCTGCAGGTTACGTCGCGGCGCAGCCGCGTCAGAGCGAGGCCCCCGACAACAACCACACCGCGCCCGCGGTGTCGTAGCCCTGGACGACGAGCTCGTCGCGCCCATCGGAGTCGAAGTCCGCCAGCCGCGCGCTAAACGTCGACCCCAAGCCCAGCGTCGGCTCCGAATCGGCGGACAGCGGGCCGTGGTACACCACGAGGTCGTGATCGAGCGGAACCCCGAGGTCGGGCACCCCGTCGCCATCGAAGTCGGCGGTGAGCGCCTGCCAGGGTTGCGACCCGTTGAACTCGCCCTCGGACAGCCCCCCGAACGAGAACACCGCGGCGGTGAGCGGATCGACCTCGCCGACGAGCGGCCCGGGCAGCAAGAAGTTCGCGCCGAACGCGTTCCCGTCGTTGTCGGTCGCGCCCCACGGCCCGACGAGGACCACGTCCGCGACGCCGTCCCCCGTGAGGTCGTCGACCGGCCACGGCGTGCCCACCGCGCCGCTCGGGAAGGTGTACGCGGCGTCGGGCGCCCCGATCCGGGCAGACGCTCCCAGCACGCTCACGCACGCGCCCGCGCCCCAGACGAGGCCGTCCGAGCCGGTGTCGGTGTCTTCGCTGTGGCCGGTCTCGTCGGTGTCTGACGGCTCCGGGCCGTCGGTGACCGACACCGTGTACGTGCCCGCCGCCCCCGCGCCCGTCTCGACGACGCCGGGGCCGGGATCCCGCCCGCCCGTACACGCCGACACGACCACCAAGCTCAACGAAACGATCCGCCTCGGCATCCCACACCCCCCGCTGACCCCGAGTGTGCCACGAGCCGCGAAGATGATCCACCGGGTCGACATCGCATAAGTGATCACTTATGTGATGAGCATGAGCGCCACCGCCGAGCAGAAGATCTTCCACGCGCTCGCCGACCCCAGCCGGCGGGCGATCTTCGAGTCGCTCACGCGCGGAGAGGCCGCCGTGAACGAGCTCACCGCGCGGTTCGCCATCTCCCAGCCTGCCGTCTCGCAGCACCTCAGCGCCTTGAAGGAGGCCGGCTTGGTGCGGGGCGAGCGCGACGGGCGGCGGGTCGTCTACCGGGTGGAGCCGGCCGGTTTGCAGCCCCTCACCGACTGGATCCGCACGTACCAGGCGTTCTGGACCGACCGAATCGAGCGCCTCGAGGCCCTCTTGGAGACCCTGGACCGATGACTGTCACCGATGTCACCCTGCGCGATCAGACGGGCGCGCTCTCGTTCGAGATCGACCTGCCCCACCCCCCCGAGCGGGTCTGGCGCGCGCTCGCGGACCCCGACCTGCTCGCGTCGTGGCTGCTGCCGGTCAGCGGGTTCCGCCCGGAGCCGGGCGTCGTGTTCACCCTCCAGGCCCCCCCCGCAGCCCGGGTGGGACGGCGTGGTGCAGTGCGCCGTGGTCGAAGCGGAGGCGCAGCGCCGGATCCGGTACACCTGGGTGGTCGGCGACCTCGACACCGTCGTCACCTTCACCCTCACCCCCACCGAGAGCGGCACCCTGCTCCGGCTCACCCACGCCGGGTTCCAGCCCCAGCAGCGCCACAACTTCGGCGGCGCGCGCTACGGGTGGCGCATGTTCTGCGACCGCCTCGTCGGCGTGCTCGCCCTACCCCCTTCCCAACCCTGACCTGCCCGAGCGACCATGAGCACCCACCCCGCCGACCGCCACGACCTCATCCGCGTGCAAGGCGCACGCGTCAACAACCTCAAGGATGTCAGCGTCGCGCTGCCGAAGCGCCGGCTCACCGTGTTCACGGGGGTGTCCGGCAGCGGCAAGTCGTCGTTGGTGTTCGGCACGATCGCCGCCGAGTCGCAGCGGATGATCAACGAGACCTACAGCGCGTTCTTGCAGGGCCTCATGCCCTCCTTGGCGCGCCCCGAGGTCGACCTGCTCGACGGGCTGACCACGGCGATCCTCGTCGATCAGGAGCGCATGGGCGCGAACGCACGCTCCACCGTCGGCACCGCGACCGACGCGAACGCGATCCTCCGCGTCTTGTTCAGCCGGCTGGGGTCGCCGCGGGTGCCGTCGTCGAAGGCGCTGGCGTTCAACGTGCCGTCCGTGCGAGGTGTCGGCGCGATCACCGTCGAGCGCGGCGACGGCGCCAAAGCCGAGCGCAAGGAGTTCTCGGTCGCGGGGGGGATGTGCCCCCGCTGCGAAGGCATGGGGTCGGTGAGCGACTTCGACCTCACCGCTTTGTACGACGCCTCGAAGTCCCTCAACGAAGGCGCGCTGGCGATCCCCGGCTACAGCATGGACGGCTGGTATGGCCGCATCTTCCGTGGTTGTGGGTTCTTCGACCCCGACAAGCCCATCGGGCGCTACAGCAAGAAGGAGCTGCACGACCTGCTCCACCGCGAGCCCACGAAGATCAAGATCGACGGGATCAACCTCACGTACACGGGCTTGATCCCGAGCATCCAGAAGTCGTTCCTGTCGAAGGACGTCGACGCGATGCAGCCCCACATCCGCGTGTTCGTCGAGCGGGTGGTCACCTTCACGACGTGCCCGGACTGTGGGGGGACCCGCCTCAACGAGGCCGCGCGGGCCTGCAAGATCAACGGCGTGAGCATCGCCGACGCGTGCGCGATGCAGATCACCGACCTCGCGGAGTGGGCGCGCTCCCTCGACGCCCCCACCGTGGCGCCGCTGCTGGCGACCCTGCGCACCACCCTCGACGCGTTCTCCGAGATCGGCCTCGGCTACTTGAGCCTCGACCGTCCCGCAGGCACGCTGTCTGGGGGTGAGGCCCAACGCACGAAGATGATCCGGCACCTGGGCTCCTCCCTGACCGACGTCACCTACATCTTCGACGAGCCTACCATCGGGCTGCACCCCCACGACATTCAGCGCATGAACGAGCTGCTGCTGCGCCTGCGCGACAAGGGCAACACCGTGCTGGTCGTCGAGCACAAGCCCGAGGTGATCGCGATCGCCGATCACGTGGTCGACATCGGGCCCCGCGCCGGCACGGCCGGCGGCGAGGTCGTCTACGAAGGCACCGTCGATGGTCTGCGGGCGAGCGACACCCTCACCGGCCGCCACCTGAGCGTGCAGGCGTCGTTGAAGCCGAAGGTCCGCGCGCGCACCGGCGTGATCGAGGTACGGGGGGCCCGAACCCACAACCTCCAGGGCGTCGACGTCGACATCCCGCTCGGGGTGTTGGTGGTGGTCACCGGGGTGGCAGGCTCCGGGAAGAGCTCGCTCATCCACGGGTCGGTGGAGGGGCGGCCGGGCGTCGTGGCCATCGACCAGACGCCGATCCGGGGCTCGCGGCGCAGCAACCCGGCGACGTACACCGACCTTCTGGAGCCGATCCGTAAGGCGTTCGCGAAGGCCAACGGGGTCAAGCCCGCCTTGTTCAGCGCGAACTCCGAGGGGGCGTGCCCGGCGTGCAACGGCGCCGGGGTGATCTACACCGACCTCGGCATGATGGACGGCGTGACGACCGTGTGCGAAGACTGCGAAGGTCGTCGCTTTCAGGCTTCGGTGCTCGAGTATCGGCTGGGTGGGCGCAACATCGCCGAGGTGCTCGACCTCTCGGTCGACGAGGCGTTGGCGCACTTCGGGTCGGGCCCCGCGAAGACCCCGGCGGCGTCCGCGATCCTCAAGCGGCTCGCCGACGTCGGGCTCGGGTACGTGCGGCTCGGCCAGCCGTTGCCGACGCTGTCGGGGGGGGAGCGCCAGCGGCTCAAGCTCGCGACGAGCATGGCCACGGACGGCGGGGTGTACGTGCTCGACGAGCCGACGACCGGCCTGCACCCGGCGGATCTCGAGAAGCTACTCGCGCTGCTCGATCAGCTCGTCGACAGCGGCAAGTCCGTCATCGTGATCGAGCACCACCAGGGGGTGATGGCGCACGCGGACTGGATCATCGATCTGGGGCCCGGGGCAGGGCACAACGGCGGTCGCGTCGTGTTCGAGGGCCCCCCGGCCGATCTCGTAGCCGACCCGCGCACGCTGACCGGGCAGCACCTCGCGGCGTATGTCGGGCGCAGTCGGTGACGCTGGGCCGCAGCCCGACGACGTTGGGTGTCGTCATCCTCTGACACGGACCGATCCAACGTGCGCACCGCGCCGCACCGGTGCGTGATCCAGCGCGTCAGACGAGGCCTTCCGCGGCCGCGCGGCGCACGAGATCCGAGGTCGTGCGCAGACGCAGCTTCTGAAGGATCCGCGCGCGGTACGTTGACGCAGTGCTGACGGTCACCCCGAGCTGGGCCGCCGACTCGGTGAGGCTCACCCCGCGGCTCAGCAGCTGGAACAGGGCGACCTCGCGCCCCGACAGCGACGCGATCCCGTTCGTGCCGCGTCCGAGCGCGGTCACGCGCCGCAGCACGTCCTCGGACATCTGGGGCGGCACGTACATCTGCCCCTGCGCGACCGTGCGCACCGCGTCCAGAAGATCCGCGAGCGAGGCGCGTTTCGGGACGTACCCCTCGGCGCCGGCCGCCAAGACGACCGCGGCCCGCTCCGGGTCCTCGATCGCGCACAGCACGAGGATGCGCGTCCGATCGCTGTCCGCGCGGAGGGCCCGAACGAACGGCAGCGTCGACGCCCCGTCGAGGTCGACGATGACGAGGTCGGGGCGGTGCCGCGCGACGAGCACGCGCGCCTCTTCGGCCGTTCCGCACTCGGCGAGCACCCGCACGCCCGACGCGGTCAGCACGGTGGCCAGCGCCTCACGGACCATGCCGTGGCGATCCGCCACGACCACGTGGATTGGCAAGGAGCCATGGCCGTTACTCGAATATCCCGAAATCGCTCGCAAGTTGGTACCCTTCCCATCTCAGCGGTGTGCAAGACGCTGTCGGCGCGCCCGTCAGGGGACGGCGACCACCATCCAGGTCAACTCCAACAGCCCCTCACCGTCGTCGGTCACGACGTACCCGTCCTGCACCGTCGCGGGGATCGGCGCCGAGAACCAGCCGCCAATCTCCGAGATCGAGTACACCGACACATCGGTGCCGTTCGGGAGGGTCGTCGGAACCCGCACGCCGACCGGGATCGAGGTCTTCGCGGCGAACGGGTGCAGCGCGAACACCTGGTCGACCGTGGCCCCGCCGAGCTCGTCGTAGTAGGGCACGTACTCGTCGGGGATCCGCGTAGCGGCGATGTCGTCGAGGTACTCACCGAACGGCATGCTGATGTCGTCGGGCACGAGGGTGAGCTCGAGGCCGTCCCCCGGGGACACCGTGACGGGGTCGCGCTCGAACGGGTCGACCTGCGCGCCGTCGGGCAGCAGCGGCACGTAGAGCACGCCCAGGTCGGTCTGCCCCGCGCTGTACGGGCATGGCTCGAGGGCGGCGGCGCGGCGCGGGTCGCTGTCGAGGTCGGCGTGCGTCTTGACCGCGAGCTGCTCGGGCGGCAGGCCGTCGTAGACGACGCGCCCCGAGCCGTCGGTCTCGACGACGGTGCACGTGAAGTCGCTGCAGAACAGCACGTCGACGCCTGAGAGCGCGACGCCCGCGCCGTCCTGCACGATCGCGGTGATGCCGTAGTCACCGAGGTCGGTGTCGGTGTCGGTGTCGGTGTCGGTGTCGCTGTCGGCGTCGGCGTCGGCGTCGGCGTCCGAGTCGGCGTCGGCGTCGCTGTCGGCGTCCGAGTCGGCGTCGGCGTCCGAGTCGGCGTCCGTGTCCGCGTCCGCGTCCCCGGTGGTGGTGCCGGCGGGTCCGGTGTCGGTCGGGGCGGCGTCGCACGCGACGAGCAAGCTGACGAGCGCCGCGAGCGTCGTGATGGTGGGCGTGAACGGTAGGCGCATCCCATCTCCTTGGCGGCCACGCAGGCCGCGCGGGACGCCACAGCAAGAGTCGGGCCAATGGCGGATGTCGTAGCGACCCGACGCCCTCGACGCGGGGTGACGTCCAACTTGTGGCACACTCCCGGAATGA
Source organism: uncultured Pseudomonadota bacterium (assembly GCA_903897935.1). Lineage (GTDB taxonomy): Bacteria > Myxococcota_A > UBA796 > UBA796 > CAIUDO01. Next base: position 877 of record CAIUDO010000639.1, on the reverse strand, counting down.
CGCACACCGACCAGGTCCGACCGACCGACGCCAACGCCCTCATCGCAGCGTTGTCGCGCGACGAGGTCGGGGTGTCGGACCGAGCGCTGCGTGCCCGGTCTACGCTTCGAGGGGAGCGTCGAGGCGATCCTGCTGGTCGAGAACTTGGGGGCGTGGCGGGACATGCCGCGTCCGCAGTGGCAGGACGACCTCGATCTGCGCGACGCGCCCCCGCTGGTCCACGAGCTCGCCGCGTCGGGGCGATGGTTGGAGCAAGAGCGGGTGGTGTTGGACTGGCGCCTGCCGTCGGCGATGCGGGAGGCGGTCGCGGCGCGGTCGTCGTGACGGTCGCGGAGCGGACCGCCGACCGTCAGACCGCGGGCGCATCCCACACCGCGGCCGCCCAGTCCACGTGGACGATGGAGTCCGGGTCCCCAACCACTACCGGCTCCCGCGCCACGAGGCGGTCGACCCAGCTCACCGCCGGCGCTGGCGGCACGATGAGGACCACCACCCCACGGCGCTCGATGCCGATCGGCTCGCCGGTGGCGATGGCCTGGTCAAGCAGGCGGTACAGGTCGGCCCGGAGCCGCGCGGCGGATATGGGCATCGGTGCCTCCACAGTAGGACGCAGCTCCATCACGCCGGAGCGCCGCACCGCCGGTGTCCACACGCCCGACGCCCCACCCGGGACGCCTCCGCCCCGCGCTTCCCGTGACCCACGTGGGTCGGCCGCCGCCCCGGCTCCGGCGGACCCACCCGCACCGTCCCGTCCGCCCGCTCGACGTGCACCGCCCCCTCGTCGTCGACCTCCACCCGCAGGTGACCCTCGTGGATCAGGCGGTGGTGGCACGCACACAGCGTCAGCAGGTTCGCCGGCTCGTGCCCGCCCCCCATC
>CAIUDO010000638.1 GCA_903897935.1 uncultured Pseudomonadota bacterium | reverse complement strand
GGTCGCCCCGGGTGCCCACCGCGACCTCCCCCGGCAGCCGCTCGTCGACGCCGATCACGCGCGCGACGCTGTGTCCGGGGGGTGGGCACCCCTCGGAGAACACCCCCTCCCCCACCGGCTCGGTGTCGGAGTCGGTGTCCGTGTCGGTGTCCGTGTCGGTGTCCGTGTCGGCATCGGCGTCCGTATCCGTGTCGACGGGCGATGACGGCGCAGTCTCCGGCTCCTTGGCGCACGCCACCAGCAATACGAGACACACACGGAGGTTCACATTCATCACGATCCTCACCATTCGCCGATGTGGGCGTCGAGCCACGCGGTGCGCTCGGGGATCCACGCGCGCACCCGCGCCAGCTCCTCGTCGTAGCTCGACACCGCGTAAAGGTAGTTGTATCCGCCCCAACCGAACTCGATGTCCTCGATCGGCCAGACGGTGAAGTTGTCGTAGGCGACCGGCCCCAGCGTCGTGAGCTGGGCGTCGAGCCGGGCCAGGATCGCGGCGTCGGCCAACGTGTCGACGCGCAGCGCTGCCCATCGCGCCGCCAGCGCCTCGCGGAACGCCGGGACGCCCGACATCGCAGCGATGAACGGCGGGCGCGACTCGACGAAGCCGATCGGGCTCTCGTTGTTCCCGTAGCTCGGCTGACCGAAGCTGAGGTCGACGTCCCACGGGACCCACCGCATCTTCCCGCCCGGCTCTTTGTACAGGTACAACGACAAGAACCACGCGTCGACGTTGCGAGCGAGCTCCTCGGCGATGACGAGGTCGACGGCGCTGTCCCGGTCGACGTAGTCGAAGACGCGCTCCGGATCGGGCCCGTTGTACGCCGCTTGCCACGCCTGCAGGTACGCGGCGATGGCAGCGCTCTGCTCGGGCGTCGCGTCTTCGGCCCGCGGGTAGGTGAGCTGCCAGGTGCCGGACCCACCGTCGTTCGCGACGAGGCCGTCTTCGTCGTCGAGCTTGACCAAGAAGCTCTGCCCGTCGCCGGCGTCCGCGGGGATGTCGACGCGGTCGTCCCCCCGCTTGACACGCTCGGACAGCCGGTAGACGCCGACCCAGGCGCCGTTCAGCGTGAGCTCACACAGCGCGGACTCGGACGCGTAGTTGGCGGGCGACAGGTCCCGGAACACGTCGTAGACGAGCTTGCTCCGGACGAGCGCGCGGTCGACGTACATCCCGTCGAGGATCCAGTCGCTCTCTTCGCCGAACCCGAACAGCTCGACGTCTGCCTCTTCGATCGGGGGGCCGACCCAGGCGTCGAGGGTGAGATCGGAGCTGGTGGGGTCGACCTGGTGGACCTCGACGGCGAGCAGGTTGCTGCCGGCCACCAGGAGCTCGGCGGGGAGCGCGCTCTCGACGTACGCGGTCTCGTCGGAGCCGCTCAGCGACACCAGCGCCCGAGTCGAGGCGTCGATCGGCCCCTCCGGCAGGTTGTCCCGGCGGATCTCGACGCCGTTCAGGTAGACGACCGCGCCGTCGTCGCGCCTGAGACCGAGCACGAGCTCGGCGGCGGGATCCGCGACCTCGAAGGCGACGCGGAACCACGCGGTGATCGGCTTGTTGCCGGCGTTCGGGCCATATGACAGCGCGGTGGGCTGTCCGTCGCCGTAGCCCAGCGGGGCGGGCCCGGACGCCCACGCGGCGTCGTCGAACCCGGGCTGGCTCCACGACGGGTCGGGCGCGACGCGGTCGTCGGAGAAGCGCCAGGTGGCGCCGGCGGGGAGGGCGGCGGGGCCGGCCTCTTCGCGGAGCTCGACGCTGTACTGGGGCTTCGGAAAGCCGAGGCTCGACCTGCCACGCAGCTCGACGCCCGCGCGGCCGTCGTACAGGCGCGGCCCGTCCCCGGCGACGATCACGAACCCGCAGTCGGTCTTCGGGTCGTCGACGATCGGGGCGTCGCAGGTGAGCTCGAGGTGGCAGAGCAGGCTTGGATCGCCGTAGATGGTGCCGGGGTCGGGCACGGTGTCGACGTCGGTCTCGTGCGTGTCGGCGGTCTCGGCGGTCTCGGCGGTCTCGGCGGTCTCGGCGGTCTCGGTGGTCGCGTGGGTGTCCGCGGTCTCGACCGGCTCGCTCTCAGTCGGCGGAGCGCTCGTTACCGCGCTGGTTTCGCCCGGGGCCCGTGGCTCGCCGACGAAGCCCCGGCCGCAGCCGAGCAAGAGCAGCATGACGAGGACGTGACGCATCGGTGACAGCATACCGCGTAGCGACGAGGAGCAACGAGCGCCGTGCTTCGGACGGGACCGCCCGAGCGGGATAGGAGACCCCATGAGCCCAGCACTCCTCCAGGCGGTCCTCGACCGTCCCCACGACGACGCCCCGCGTCGCGCCTACGCCGACGCCCTCGGCGCCCACCCCCACGCCGAGTTCATCCGCTCGCAGCTCGACAACAGCGGCGGCGCCATGCCCCTTCGGGAGCGCGAGCTGCTGCGCGAGCACCGGCGGACCTGGCTAGGCGACCTCGCCGGGATTGTGGAACAAGCGTCTTTCTCGCGCGGGTTCGTCGGCGCGGTCACCGTCGACGCCCCACGGTTCGTCAAGCGCGCCGACACGCTGTTCGCCGCTGCGCCGATCGTCGACCTCGTGCTCACCAACGCCGAAGGGCGCCACGACGTGTTCCGCGTGCGCCACCTCACCCGGCTGCGGTCGCTGAAGCTGTCGGGCGGCGTCACCGACCGCGACGCCGTCGAGCTCGGCGCGTGCGCCCACCTCACCGGGCTGCGCCTGCTCGACCTGCGCGACAACCGCATCGGTCGCGTCGGCCTGAACGCCATCGCGTCGTCGCCCTACCTGCGGAGCCTCCAGGTGCTCGTGTTCGCCGGCAACCAGGTGGAAGACCCCTGCCCCGTCCTGGCCGACGAGGGCTGGCAGACCGGCACGATCCACGCAGCGCTGGTCGAGAAGCACGGCCCGTTGCCTTGGTTGGTGCGGCGCGAGCACGGCGTCCCGTCCCCCGCCGACCTCTGACCGCTACTTCTAGCCCTTGAACAACCGGTCAGCGGTCAACGGTCAGCCCGGTCAAAGCCATGCATCGCTCAGCGGCAGTCGACCAGGTTGGGTCACCATCGCGCCATTGTCAAGCTTAAAGCTGATGGCTGATGGCTGATGGCTGATGGCTGATGGCTGATGGCTGATGGCTGATGGCTGATGGCTGATGGCTGATGGCTGATGGCTGATGGCTCGGCCCTGCGCATGTTTTGGGACCAGCACTACCCCCCGGTGACGAGCAGCCGCACCGCCAGCGCCCCGTTCCGCAAGGCGAACGTCTGGTCTGGCCGAACACGCAGCGCTCCGATCGGTGCCGACTCCGGCACCAGCAGCGCCAGCCGCCAGCCGCGGTAACGCGCGCGCAGCGTCGCCCCAATCTCGGCGTACAACGCCTCGACCTGTCCGCGACCGATCCGCTCCCCGTACGGGAGGTTGGCGACCAGCAAGCCGTGGTCGGCGGGCGGGGACAGGGCCTGGAACGGCCCGACCGAGAACGACAGGTGCTTCTCGACGCGCGCGCGCAGGGCCCCCTTCCGCGCGACGTCGACGAAGTCGGCGCGCAGGTCGGACGCGAAGATCGGCGCCGGCAGCTCCAAAAGGCGTCGCGCCCGAACGTCGTCCGAAACCCCCCGCCACAGCGGCCGATCGAAGCCGGCTTGGTGCTCGAAGCCGAACTCCCCCTTGCCGCGGTGGATCAGCGGCGCCTTTCCCAACGCCAGGTATGTCGCCTCGATGACGAGGGTGCCGGAGCCGCACATCGGGTCGTAGAGGGGCTCGTCGCCGCGGTAGCCCGCCAACAACAGCACCGACGCGGCCAGCGTCTCTTTGAGCACCGCCGGGTGCCCGTTCACGCGCCAGCCGCGCTTGTGCAGCGCCCGCCCGGCGGTGTCGAGGCCGATCGTGGCGACGCCGCCGCGCACGAACACCACGATCGACGCGGCGCCGTCGGCCTCGTCGCGGCGGGCCGGCGCGCGGTCGCCGAAGGCCGCGACCACCGAGGCGGCGACGGCGTCGGCCACTGGGGCCTCCCCCAG
>CAIUDO010000637.1 GCA_903897935.1 uncultured Pseudomonadota bacterium | reverse complement strand
CGCCGTGCGCGCCGCGCTGCGCGCGGTCCCGGCGCGACGCGCGTACTACCCGGGCGCCGACCAACGGTATCGGATGTTCGTCGACAGCCACCCGAACGCGGAGGTGCTCGGCGCGGCCCCCGAGGGCGCCCTCCCGTGGACCCTCATCCCCAACCTCGACCCGAACAACGCAGACGACCTGTGCTTCCGCCAGGAGCCGTTCTGCGGCGTGCTCCACGAGGTGGCGCTGCCCGGCGCCGACGCCCTGACGTTCTTGCCAGCCGCCGTGAAGTTCTGCAACGAGACCGTGTGGGGTACGCTCGGCTGCTCGGTGCTGATCCACCCGGCTACGCGGCGGGACCCCGCGAGCGAGGCCGCGTTCCAAGAGGCGCTCGACGACCTCCGGTACGGCAGCATCGTCGTCAACCACTGGGTCGCGCTGATCTACGGCCTGTGCAACACCACCTGGGGCGCTTACCCCGGCCACCCGCTCGACGACATCCAGAGCGGGCGCGGGGTCGTGCACAACACGCTGCTGTTCGATCGCCCGCAGAAGTCGGTCGCGTACGGCCCGCTGCGGCCGTTCCCGAAGCCGTACTGGTTCGCCGACCACAAGCGCGCCGCCCAGCTCGGGCCGCGCCTCGCGTCGTTCCAATCCCGAATCTCTCCCTTCAAGATCCCCGGCCTGCTCGTGCCGGCCGTCCTGGGGTGACCATGCCGCGCGAGACCCTGCTCGTCCTCGGAGGCGCCGGCCTGGTCGGGCGCCAGGTGTGTGCCCTCGCCGCGTCGACGCTGCGCCCCGATCGCATCGTCGTCGCCAGCTTGTTCGAGCACGAAGCGGTAGAGGCGGTCGCCGAGCTCGCCGCGGCCGCGCCCGACGTCGTGTTCCACGCAGCGTGGGGCGATCTGTTCGTGCCGACGGACCTCGCGGCGCGCCCGCGCCGGGAGCTGCAAGAGGACCCAGCGATCCGTCGCCGGTTGCTCGACGTCTTGTATGGTCCGTTCGAGGCCGCGTACGAGCAGAACCACCTCGTCCACCTCGTGCGCGCCTGGCAGCCGACAGTGGTCGTCGACTGCGTCAACACGGCCACCGGGCTGTCGTACCAGGACGTGTTCGACGGCGCGCAGAAGGTCCGCGACCGGCTCGCCGGCGACGACGACGCGGCGCTGCGCGTCGACGTCGAGCACTTCTTGTTGTCGCAGTCGGTGCCGCAGCTCGTCCGCCACGTGCGCATGGTCCACCAGGCGACCACCGAGGTGGGCGCCCGCGTCTACATCAAGTGCGGCACGACGGGGACCGGTGGCATGGGCCTCGACATCCCGTACACCCACAGCGAAGACCGCCCGTCCCGAAAGCTGCTCGCTAAGACCGAGGCCGCGTTCGGGCACACCGGCTTGTTGTTCTTGATGGGCCGCACCACGGGCGCCCCGATCGTCAAGGAGATCAAGCCGGCGGCGATGATCGGCTTCAAGGACGTGCGGACCATCGACGCGATCGACAAGAACCGCAACGGTGACCTGTTCGAGCCTACCGCGGAGGTGTTGGGCGGCTCGCTCACCCTGAAGGCCGACCGTGCTGGATGGTCGACCACCGGGAAGCTGCGCGTCACCGTCGTCGACACCGGCGAGAACGGCGTCTTCACGCGGGGCGAGTTCGCCGCCATCACCGCCCTCGGCCAGATGCAGTTCGTCACGCCGGAGGAGATCGCCACGATCATCGTGCGGGAGATCCGCGGCGCCACCACCGGTCAGGAGGTCATCGCCGCCCTCGACGCGTCCGTGCTCGACCCGTCGTACAAGGCCGGCTTGCTGCGCGGTGCCGCGATCACGAGCCTCGCCGAAGCAGAGGCGGCGTCCGGCATGCCGTCGGTCGCCCTCGGCAAGCTCGGCCCGCCGGAGCTGTCGAAGCTGCTGTTCGAAGCCCAGCTCTTGCGCGAGGTCTACCCGTCCCTCGCGCAGATCGTCGAGGCCGCGCGCGCGCCCGACTCCATGGCCGAGCGCGTCGTCGCCCACCTGAGCGACAGCACCGTGCGCACCGTGGCCCCGAGCGTCGGCATCCCGATCCTGCTCCCCGACGGCGCGACGCTGCTGCGCGGCCCGTCGCTCAACGTCCCGGAGGTCATCGGCCACCAGACCTCGGTGCAGACCTCCGACCGCGCCGACGTCGACCGGTGGGCCCAAAAGGGATGGATCGACCTGCGTCCTGCCAACCTGTCCCGGTGGGGCGACCGCGCGGCGCGTATGCTGGCCAGCCACCAATCGGCGCGACGCGGCTCGGCCGCCGCCAACCTCGACACCTACCTTGGGTCCGACCTCGACATCGGCGAGGCGGT
>CAIUDO010000636.1 GCA_903897935.1 uncultured Pseudomonadota bacterium | reverse complement strand
CTCCGGCGGGGTCGGCGGCGGGGCGGGCGTTGGGATCGGCTTTGGCGCGGGCACGGGCGCGGTGGCGGCCGTGGTTGGCGGCGGCGCGGTCGGCGCGCGCGTGGTCCACCACCAGCCGCCAATCCCGAGCACCAACAGGAGGGCGGCGGCGCCGAGCACGTACGGGAGGGGCGAGGGCTTGACCACCACGGGCCAGTCGTCGTCCGTGAAGTGCTCGTCGAACCCCTCGCTCGACGACTCACCCGGTGGCAACGAGATCGCCCGCGCGGGGGCGTGCGGCTCGGTCGGGGCCTCCGGCGGCAACGAGCTGGTGGCGCGCGGGGGCGCGACCGGCTCGGTGACGTCGGAAGGAGACGCCGTCGCGGTCGGGCGCGTGATGGCTGGGCTCGGCTCTTCGATGCCCATGGCGCGCGGGACGGGCGGCAGCTCGAGCTCGTCGTACCCACCGAAGCTGATCGGCTCCATCTCCGGCGGGGGGTTGAACGCGCCCGACATTACGGGCGCCTCTTCGAACTCGATCGGCTCGAGGTCGTAGTAGGTCGGCGACGACAGCGGCGCCGGGCTCGTCGGAGCGCCGGTGGGGGTGGCGCTGGCGAACGCGAGGTCGACGGCGGTGGACTCCCGCAGCGGCGTGGCGGGCGGCGTGATCAACGCGGGCGGAGCGACGTCGGGGGCCGGCGTGGGCGGCGCGACCGGGGCAGCGGGCGCGACCACCGGCGAAGCCGGAGGCGCGGCCTTCGGAGCGGCGACCGGCGCCGGCGCGGGCGTGGCGAGGGCGTCCATCCATCGGGGCGGCGTGGTGGGGCGCTCGTCCGTCGGCAGCGGGGGCAGGCCGAGCGGCACGCCGTCGGTGAGATCGTCGCCGCCGGGGCTCCAGGCGTCCGGGCCGCTGCTGGTGTCGGCCCCGTCTTCGAACGGGAGCGCGCGCGAGCCGGGGCTGACGCGCGCGTCGTCGGCCTCTGACGGCTGCTCGATCGCGGCGAAGAACGTGCCGAGATCCGCGCGGCTGCCGACCGGCTCCCAACGGACCCCTCCTTCGGAGACGAGGTCCTCCCGGCCGACCCGCCGCTCCATGATCCAGCGCTGCATCGTGGCCCAGTCTCGGACCAGGTACACCTTGCCGTCTTGCTTGAGGTACACCGGCGCGGCGTCGTCCTTCGGCTCGGACGGTTGCGGCGCCGGCGCGGGCGGCGGCGCTGCCTCGCGGGGGCGGATCGGGTTGCCCGTCGCGGTGGTGGGTTGCACCATCTGGGAGTGCCCACACGCCGAGCATCGGAAGCGGAACGCGCGGCCGGACGCGACGACCCACGCCGGAGGGTCGATGTGATGAGCGGCCCCACAGCTGTCACATACGATGTCCACGAGGCTCACTCCGAGGCGGGTGGGCCGGCTCGGGACCGCGATCCCGCCCGACCCAGGTTGCAGCTACCGTCGCGTGCACGCCTCGTTCGAGGTTCGCAGGTTCGATCGGCTGGCCGCTCCCGATTGGGCGTCGGGGCGGGAACCGCAGGCGCGCGTGGGCATCTTCTGGCTTCCTGTCGGGCCGATAACGCGCGCACCCGACGGGCGTCATGCCCGGACGTCAGGATGCCGCGAACGGCAGCGGCACGACGCCCAGCGCAGCCAGCAGCAGCACCACCAGGATGACCGCGACCAAGCCGACTCCGACCATCATCATGGTGGACCCCCCATCGGACGCCGGGGGCGTCGGCCGGAGCGGCGCCGGGGCCGGCTCCGGGGCGCGGGGCGCCTCGACCGGCGACGCTTCGGCGCGCTTGGCCTGGGCGCTCGCGAGGCGCGCCGACGAGCCCGACGGGAGCGGCTCTGCCGGCGGGGCCGGACGCGCGGGGGGGCTCGGGCGCACCGGCACGTCGTCGACCGCGGTGGACGGCTCGTCGTCGTCGAGGATCGCGGCGTGGTCTTCGGTGCGGTACGCGTTCCGTGGATCGCGCGTGCGGGGATCAGCGGGCGGCGCCGACGCGTCGAGCACCGCCTTGCGGATGTCGTCCCGGAGGGACGTCCCGTGGCGCACGATCGTGGTCGGCGCATCGGAGTCGTCTTCGTTGTCCGACGCCTCCGGGTCCTCCTCGGGCGCGGTGGGGTTGATGCGCCCCTCCTGCGCGGCCTGCCACACCTCACGGAACATGGCCTCGAGGTCGCGGATGCTGTCGATCGGTACCCAGTTGCGTGCGTCGTACGACAGGTGATCGGACGGGTCGATCTGCTCTTCTTCGAGGTTGGCGAGCAAGGACCGCAGGTCGTGGAAGTCGTAGGTGAGGCCGATGCCCTTACGCACCTTCCACGTGATGCCGACCTCGCGGAAGTCGCGGCTGCGGATGTCGAGCGGGCGGCTGCCCAGCCGGACCGGCGTCTCGGTGGTGGGCACGGCGGTGACCGACCCGGACTCGGGGCGCACGACCACGAACTTGTGGCTGCAGTTGAGGCACGTGATCTTGGCGCCCTTACGATGCAGCTTCTCTTCGTTGATCTTGTAGCGCTTGGCGCACGCGGGGCACGTGACGATCATGGGGGAGCCGCCTGGACAGAATCAATCGTTGGAGCGGGACCGTAGCACGGGCGCCGCGACGGGTCAGCGCCGCTCGGGTACGAGGGTCAGGTCTTCTCGGGCCACCGCGCGAGGTCGGCCCTTGAAAAGAACGATAACACCGCGCGGATCTCGGGGCTTCTTCACGACGCCCGCGCCGTGCTTGGGGTGTGACACCTTGCTGCCAACGGTCAGCGGCGCCAGGCCGGGCGCGCCCGTTGTCGGCGTCATGCCAGGTAGATCGCCCTCAACCGCGTCCAATGGCAGCCCGAACAAGAACGGCGACGGCGCGGACGCGGTGCGGTCGGGAGCTCGGCCGGGGGGCTTGTCCGGGTCGTCTTGCTTGGCCGGCGCGAATTCGTTGGAGGCCCGGGTCGCGCTGCGCGTGATGACGAGCCGTGACATCGCCCGGGTGAACGCGACGTACGCGAGGCGGCGCTCCTCGGACAAGCCGTCTGCGTCCTCGAGCGCGCGCGCGTGCGGGAACTGGCCCTCGTTCAGTTGTACCGAGAATACGACTGGATATTCCAGGCCCTTCGCGTTGTGCACCGTGAGCAGGGTGACCGCGCCGCCCTCGGGCACGACCTCCTCGGACTCGGCGAGGCCGAACTGATCGAGCCACGCCTGGGTGCGCTCGATGGCGGATCCGGCGTCGGGTGCGCGGAACACCGCGGCGTCGCTCAGCAGCTGGCCCAGGTGGAGCAGGCGCTCGCGTGACTCCGAGCGCGGCGCCCGCAGGCCTCGGCGCGCCCCCTCCTCTTCTTGCGCGAGGCGCTCGAGCATGTCGCGGTACCCGGTGCGGACCAGGCCGGCGTTGACGAGCTCGGCCGGCGTCCCGGTGCGCGCGACGTCGGCGATCGACTCTACGAGGGTCAGGAAGCCCTTCAACGCGGCGGCGGAGGGCCCGGCGCGGGTCGCGTACGACCGCGCGGTGGCGAGCAGCGGCTGACCAGCGGCCTGGCCGGCGTCGCGCAGCGCGGCGAGCGTGCTCGGACCGATCCCGCGCGGGGGCACGTTGACGATCCGGAGGAACGCGGCGTCGTCGACCGGCAGGATCGCCAATCGGATCCACGCGAGCACGTCGCGCACCTCGCGTCGCTCGTGCAGCCGCTTGCCCCCGGCGACCCGGTACGGGACGCGGGCGCGCCCCAGCGCTTGCTCGAACAGCCGCGCCGTCGCGTTGGTCCGGTAGACGATCGCCATGCTGCCGTACGGGATGCGGTCGCGGCGCTGGAAGACGCCGATCGCGTCGGCCACCCACTTCGCTTCGTCCTCCTCCGTGGGGAGGACGCGCAGGTTGACCGGCTTCCCGGGGGCCGCGTCCGTGCGGAGCTGCTTGTCGATGCGCTTCTCGTTGACGCGCACGACCGCGTTGGCGACCGCGAGCACGTTGGCGGTGGACCGGTAGTTGCGCTCCATCCGGATCACGCGCGCGTTCGGGAAGTCCCGCTCGAAGTTGAGGATGTTGGTGACGTCGGCGCCGCGGAACGCGTAGATCGACTGGTCGTCGTCGCCGACGACGGCGAGGTTGCGGCGGGGCTCGGCGAGCAGTCGGAGCAGCTTGTACTGCAGGCCGTTCGTGTCCTGGTACTCGTCGACCATCACGTACTGGAACCGCTCGCGCCACCGCTCGAGCACCGCCGGGTGCTCCTGGAACATCTTGACGACGTGCCCGATCAGGTCGTTGAAGTCGACGGCGTCGGCCGCGCGCAGGCCGCGCTCGTAGGCGCGCCACGCCGCGATGAGCCCGCCGTGCTTGGGCTCGCGGTGCTCGGCGACCACGCGGTCCGGGTCGTACCCGCGGTTCTTCCAGAAGTCGATGCGCGCCAGGACCTTGGACGGCGTGAGCTCGGACTCCGGGTTCTCGCGCAGGACCTCGCGCAGGATCCGGAGCTGGTCGTCGTCGTCGTAGATGGCGAACCGGCGGGTGAACCCGAGCGCTTCGATGTCGGTGCGGAGGATCCGGCAGCAGGTCGCGTGGAACGTGCTGACCCACACCTGCTCCGCCGCGGGACCGACCAGCTCGGTCACGCGGTGCTTCATCTCCTGGGCGGCCTTCCGGGTGAACGTGACCGCCAGGATGTTCTCGGCGGGGACGCCGTTGTAAAGGAGGTGGGCGATGCGGCGCGTGAGCACGCGTGTCTTTCCGGACCCGGCACCTGCCAGCACCAGGACGGGCCCGTCCAGCGTGGTGACCGCGAGCTCCTGCTCGGGGTTGAGCCCGAGCAGGTGCGGCGGCAGCGGCGCGCTCACTTGCCGGCGGCCCTGCGGTTGCGGTCGCGGACCGAGCGGCCACGACCGGCGAGCACCCGGAGCGGCGCGCGCTCGACCGCGAGGGCGTCGGTGGGCACGTCCTGGGTGATGCACGACAACGCGCCGATCACGACGCCGTCGCCGACCGAGACCGGCGCGACGAGGCAGGTGTTCGACCCGACGAAGACGTCTTCCCCGACGGTGGTCCGGTGCTTTCGGAACCCGTCGTAGTTGCAGGTGATGGTGCCGGCGCCGACGTTGGTGCGCGCCCCGATCTCGGCGTCGCCCAGGTAGCTGAGGTGGGACGCCCGGACGCCGTCGTGCAGGGTGGCCGACTTCACCTCGACGAAGTTGCCGACCTTGACGTCGCGCTTGAGCCGGGCGCCCGGGCGCAGGTGGGTGAACGGCCCGACCTGGCACACGTCCCCGATCGTGGCGCCGCTGCACACCGTATACGGCTTGATCCGCGAGCCTTCGCCGACCGTGGTGTCCTCGAGCACCGATCCCTGCCCGATCTCGGCGCCCGCGGCGACCCGGGTGGCGCCGCGCAGGACCACATCGGCCCACAGCCGCGCCCCCGCGGCCACCACGACGTTCGGGCCGATCCACACCCGCTCGGGGTCGGCCACCCACACGCCGGCGTCGATGAGGGCCCACGCCCGGTCGCGCACCGCCTCGCGCTCGACGCGGTGGCGGCCGCGCGGGTCGTCCAGGCGGGCCGACGACGCGGCGTCGAGCGTCACCGGCTGGCTCCGGTCGACGCGCTCGCCGCGCCACGCTGCTGGCGCGCCGTCGGGGGTCAGGGCGACCGTGGCGGTGCCTTCCGCGAGGGCGCGCAGGGTACGGGCGTCGATCCTAGGGAACCGGGCGTCGAGCGTCACGGCCACCGGGCCGTCTTCGGCGTCCGCGTCGAGCCCGGCGGCGCGCGCGGCGGCGCGCGCGAGCTCGATCGGCAGCGCGTCGGCCACCCGAACACCCAGCAGGGACTCGTGAACCAGGATCGACACGCGCACGGGGCCTCCTTACGCGGTCCGCTATCGCGCGCGCCTGCCAGACGGCGTGGGGGGCGACATGGACGAGCACGAAGAACGGAGCCCCAACGCGACTCGGGAGCGGATCTTGGCCGCCGCCGTCGGCCTGTTCGCCACCCACGGCTTCGAGGGCGCGTCGACCCGCCGCATCGCCGACGCCGCTGGGGTCAACGTCGCGACGCTGGCGTATCATTTCAGCGACAAAGAGGGGTTGTACCTCGCCTCCGTGCAGCGCCTGCACGAAGAGCTCGCCGCCGCCCCGTGGCCCGCGTCGAGCGACCCCGACCCCGTGCGCGCCGTCGTGCGGACCGCGTGGGCGTTCGTCGGCGCTCATCGGGCCCATCTGCGGCTCCTGCTGCGACACGTGCTCGACCAGGGCCGGCACCCCGAGGTGGTCGTCGCGCGGTGGAGCGACCCGCTGCTCGACCGCGCAGTTGGGCTGCTGCGCGCGGTCGCGCCGTGGCGTGACGATCGTGATCTGCGGTTCTTGGTGCTCACGATGCAGCACGCGGTCGTGCGCTTCGTGCTCGAGGACGCCGCGCAGCTCTCGCGCATGTTGGGCGTCTCGCCCGATCAACTCGACGACGTGCTGATCGACCAGCTCACGGCGTGGGTGCGGCGTGAGACCCGACCGCCGTCATGAGCGTTCTTGCGCCGCCGTCGGCGTGCGGGTAATGGGCCCGGCCGTCGAGGGCGTCGCTCGGGTCACCGCGTGGCCACGGGTGTGCCCTCGTTCAGCGGTGAACCATCCAGGGCCTCGCGTGACGCACATCTTGCGCTGCGGGTCGCAACGTTAGCAAGCACGGTTGGGGGTCGTCGTGAACTTCGAACTTTCGAAGGTCCGCAACATCGGGATCAGCGCCCACATCGACTCGGGCAAGACCACGCTCACCGAGCGCATCTTGTTCTACACCGACCGCATCCACGCGATCCACGAGGTCAAGGGCAAGGACGGCGTCGGCGCCACCATGGACTCCATGGACCTCGAGCGCGAGCGCGGCATCACGATCCAGTCGGCGGCCACGTTCTGCTCCTGGGGCGACACGCACATCAACATCATCGACACCCCCGGGCACGTCGACTTCACCATCGAGGTGGAGCGGGCGCTCCGCGTGCTCGACGGCGCCATCCTGGTGTTGTGCGGCGTCGCCGGTGTGCAGTCGCAGTCGCTCACCGTCGATCGCCAGATGCGCCGGTACAAGGTCCCGCGCCTCGCGTTCGTCAACAAGCTCGACCGCCAGGGCGCGAACCCGTTCAAGGTCCGCCAGCAGCTCCAAGACAAGCTGCACCACAACGCGGTCATGATCCAGATCCCGATCGGCCTCGAGGACCGCCTCCTCGGTGTCGTCGACCTGGTCGCGATGCGCGCGTTCTACTTCGAAGGCGACAACGGCGAGAAGATCCGCGAGGCCGACATCCCCGAGGAGCTGGTCGACGACGCCCAGAAGTGGCGCGACACCATGCTCGACGCCGCGTCGATGTTCTCGGACGAGCTCACCGAGGCGATGCTCGAGGAGAACGTCACCCCGGACCTGATCAAGCGGGCCATCCGGCGCGCCACGATCTCGCGCAACATGACGCCGGTGCTGATGGGCTCGGCGTACCGGAACAAGGGCGTGCAGCTCCTGCTCAACGCGGTCACCGACTACCTCCCCTGCCCGACCGACGTCGAGAACACCGCGGTCGACCTCGACAACAACGAGGCCGAGATCGTTCTGCCGTCGGACCCGAGCAAGAAGTTCGTCGGCCTCGCGTTCAAGCTGGAAGAAGGCCGCTACGGCCAGCTCACCTACCTGCGCATCTACCAGGGGTCGCTCAAGAAGGGCGACACCATCCACAACGCCAACAACGGCAAGCGGGTCAAGGTCGGCCGGCTCGTGCGCATGCACTCGAACCAGATGGAAGACATCGACGGCGCCATCTGCGGCGACATCGTGGCGTTGTTCGGCGTCGACTGTCGCTCCGGCGACACGTTCACGGACGGCGACATCAACGTCGCCATGACGTCGATCTACGTCCCGGACCCGGTCATCTCGTTGGCCATCCGCCCCAGCGACCGCAAGGCCGCCGACAACCTCGGCAAGGCGCTCGGCCGCTTCTCGAAGGAAGACCCGACCTTCCGGGTGCACACCGACCCCGAGACGAACGACACCATCATCTCGGGCATGGGTGAGCTCCACCTCGACGTGTACGTCGAGCGCATGCGCCGCGAGTACAAGGTCGACGTCGAGACGTCGCCGCCGCGCGTCGCGTACCGCGAGACGATCACCACGAAGACCCGGTTCGACTACGCGCACAAGAAGCAGACCGGCGGCTCCGGCCAGTACGGTCGCGTCGCCGGCTACATCGAGCCGCACGACGGCCCGGGCTACGAGTTCGTCGACGACATCTCGCAGGGCCGCATCCCGCGCGAGTTCATCCCGTCTTGTGACAAGGGCTTCCGCTCGATGCAGGACAAGGGGATGATGATCGGCGCCAAGGTCGTCGGCGTGCGCTGCGTCATCGACGACGGCGCGTACCACGCGGTCGACTCGTCCGACATCGCGTTCCAGGAAGCGGCGCGCGGCGCGTGGCGCTCCTGCTACATGCAGGCGAACCCGATCGTGCTCGAGCCGCTCATGAAGGTCGAGGTCGAGGGCCCGTCCGAGTTCCTGGGCGCGATCGTCGGCACGCTCCTGCAGCGCCGCGGCATCATCATCGGCAGCCAGGAAGAAGAGTCCTACTGCCGCGTCGAGGCCGAGGTGCCGCTGTCCGAGATGTTCGGGTACTCGAACACGGTCCGCACCCAGACTCAGGGCAAGGCCGAGTTCTCGATGGAGTTCTCGCGCTACGAGCGCGCCCCGAACTCGATCGTCGAGGAGCTGCTGAAGATTCGCGAGGCCGAGAAGAAGGCTCAGCGCTGAGGGGGGTAGGTTGACCCACGAGCTGCATCAGGCCGGGCCCGCTCGCTTGTTCCTACAGGCCGGCGGGGTCGTCGCGCCTGGGGCGACCGTCGGGGTCACCGCGCCCCCTGGCGTCGGCAAGAGCGCGTGGTTGGTGCACGTCGCGTTGGACGCGCTGCTCGCGGGGGGCAGCGCGCTGCACGTGTCGGTGCGGGACAGCGTGGATCGCGTTCGGGCTGGCTACGACGAGCTGCTCGCGGCGCGGGCGCGCGGGGTGCCGTGGGCGGACCGGTCGGCGACGCTGCTGGCCGCCGAGCGTGGCCGGATGATCCAGGCGTACCGCGACCGGGCCTTCGACGTGGCGCACTTCGTCGCCAACCTCGACATGCTGGAGCGGGTGGCGGGCTTCGCCCCGTCGGTGGTGGTGTTCGACGCGATCGAGGCGAACGACGGGCCCCTGCTGGCGTCGCTGGTGGCGCTCGCGCAGGCGCGCGGCTTCGTGCTGTGGGTGGCGTCGTCGTCGCCGATGCCCGAGGTCGACGTGTGGGTGGCGCTCGAGGCCCGCGGCGCGAGCATCGCCGGCGCGGTGTGTACGGCGGAGGGGCGCCGGCCGCTGTCCGCGCTGCTGCACGTCGAGTCGTTGCTGCCGCTCGGTGAGGGCGCGGAGGGCGGCTCCGAGGCGCCAGCGCCGCGCTTGGGCGCAGCGGCGTGCACGTTGTACTCGGGCGGGGCGAACGGGGCCGAGGAGCTGTTTGGGGCCGCGGCCGAGGCGTGGGGCCTCGCCGAGGTCTGCTTCAGCTTCGAGGGGCACCGCCAGGCGCACAGCCGCGGGCGGGTCGAGCTGACGGCGGCCGAGCTGGCGGCCGGCGACGTGAGCCTGCGGTACGTCTCGGGGCGGCTCGCACGCACCTATGCAGAAGGAAGCTTGATCCGCAAGGTCCTGCAGACGCTCTGGCATATGGTGAGCCGCAGCGAGCAGGTGTTCGTGCTCGGCGTCATCCAGCCAGACCTCACGGTTCGTGGCGGCACCGGGTGGGCGGTCGAGCTGGCGCGCATGTGGAACAAGGACCTGTGGGTGTTCGACCAGGAGCGGGTCGGGTGGTTCCACTGGGACGGCGCGGCGTTCGAGGCCGGCGCGCCGCGGGTGACGGCGTCGTCGTTCGTCGGGACGGGCACCCGCTACCCGACGGACGAGGCGAGCGCGGCGGTCGAGGCGCTGTTCGAGGCGTCGTTCGGGCCGAAGCCCGGCGGTGCGCGCGGCTAGGCCTTGAACAAGCGGTCAGCGGTCAGCGGTCAGCGGTCAGCCCGGTCAAAGCCATGCATCGCTCAGCGGCAGTCGACCGGGTTGTTCGCGTTCAGGTGAAGGTCGGTTGAGTCACCATCGCGCCATTGTCAAGCTGAAACCTGATGGCTGATGGCTGACGGCTCGGCCCTGCGCTTGTTTTGGGGCTAGAGCACCGACGTTCGGATCACGAAGGCGGTCGTGCAGTCGCTGCGCGGCTCAGCAGGGGTCCAGCACCGCGGACGTGTCGATGGACAGGGTATCGCAGAGCTCCAGGAGGTTCTTGCCCGACTCGTCCGTGAGCTTCGCCCGCGATTCGTACTCCACCCGATTGCCCGGCTGGAGGAGGTGGACCTCGCCGCCGTCCACGACGTAGACGTGGGCGCCCGAGCCATACACGATCAGGTCGGCGTGGTCGTCCACGAAGTACACCCCGCCCGACGCGCTCATAGACGCGGTCGTGTGCGGGCAGACCCAGGCCACCTCGTCGTTGTCGAAGATCGTGACGTCAGAATCGAGGGACCGCGCGTCGGCGGGCAACACCAGCGTACACGGGATCGTCGTCGGCTCGGTGTCTGCGTCTGCGTCGGAGTCGGTGTCCGTGTCGGTGTCGGAGTCGGTGTCCGCGTCGGAGTCGGTGTCCGCGTCGGAGTCGGTGTCCGCGTCCGTGTCGGAGTCGGTGTCCGCGTCGGAGTCGGTGTCCGCGTCCGAGGCTGCGGACTCGGTCGAGCCGGTGTGCTGCGTGTCCAACGGGACCTTGGCCGTGATGGTGGGCCCGCACGCGGTGAGCGCCGCAGCGAGGATCACGAGTCGCACAGCGTGGTCGGGAAGATGTCGTGTTCGTGGTCCATGTGGGGCAGGCACGAATCCACGCTGGTGTTCAAGATTACCCAGTTCAATCCGTTGCCGGAGTGGCAATAGAGCACGTGGCCGTCACCTGGGATCTGGTACGCGTCCAGGTAGCCGAACACGATCACCGCCGTCTCGCAGGTGCTCGGGTCGGGCACAGGCGGTGTGCCGCCGCCGGTGTCGGTGTCGGTGTCGGCATCCGTGTCGGTGTCGGTGTCGGTGTCGGTGTCGGTGTCGGTGTCGGCGTCGGTGTCGGTCACGACGGATGGGGTCCCGGTGTCCTCCGGCGCATCCGGGTCGGACACCGCACCTCCAGTGCCCGTCGTTTCGGACGTGCGCGGCGGCTCGACCGTGCCATCATCGCCAAGCAGCGCGTACTCCGAGCACCCGGCCGGCAGGACCAGCGTGGCCCACAGGAACGTTCGCATGCGCTCGCCCACCCAGGCGGGGAGTTTACGCTGTAGGCGTCGCGAGCGCGAGTCCCTGTCGACCGGCGTCGGAATTGGTTGCGTCGAAAGGGCCTAGTGTTTCGACGACCTCTATCGGTCGACCGAGCACCGCTGGGCGTCGAGGCGCGCGCTCGCGCTCGCGCCGCTGAGCCCGGCGCTGCTGGGTCGACCCGAGGTTCGCTGCCCGGCGCCGATCCTCGGCTGGATGAGGTACAGTGCCCCGAGCGCGGAGACACAGCCGCTCCGGTGGTGGCGGGTGGCGGCGCGTCCCCTCGATGGGGTCGACGGCCGGTGCGGGCCCGCAGGGTGCGCCCAGAAGGGGCTGAAGGGGGTTTGACGTGCGGATCCCGAGCGCGTGGCTGATCGTGCTGGTGCTGGTGCTGGTGGCGTGCCACCGGGCGCCGACCCCGACACCGACGCCACCATCGTCGACGGTCGCGACCGAGAGCGG
The DNA here is from genome assembly GCA_903897935.1 of uncultured Pseudomonadota bacterium. GTDB lineage: Bacteria > Myxococcota_A > UBA796 > UBA796 > CAIUDO01. The sequence continues at coordinate 2,707 of CAIUDO010000636.1, read as the reverse complement.
CGCCTCCGGTCCTCCCGAGACCGGCGGCGCGGAGGACACCTCAGCTGGGACCATCCCGACGGAGCCGTCCGAGGTCGTGCCGGTCTCGTTGGACATCTTGGAGGGGGTGCTCACCGGCTCGCCGGTCGACGGTTCCTGCACGTTCACGATCGACTGGCGCGCAGAGGAGAACTGGGCTTCTCCTTGGATGGGCGTCGATAATCAAACGTCATCGGTGAAGGTGTACCGCACGTCGTGGACGGTGCTCACGGGCGAAGCGTGCTACGCGACCGCAACCGGGGGCAGCGCCGCGCGCACGGGCTGGGCCGAGGTGGACCACGGGGAGCTGAGGTTCGACCTCGAGCTGGAGGGTGCCCCGGTCGGGTATCTCTCGTGGCGGGCGCGCTGGGCCCCCGGGCCATTCGTATTGAATGCGACCCTTGGCGGTGTCCCGGTGCTCTGGGGTCGTTTGGCGTGGCGGAGCGTCGTGGCGCCGCCGTATGGGGAGCTTACCCCGCCGCCGGTCTCGTCATGTGGGTGGCCGGCGCCTACCTTCGACCCGCTGCCTCCGCCCGCGTTCGTGGGGGGATTCCCCGACGGGGTGCTGGTCGACACCTGCGGCGAGGCGGTGCGGATGTCGCAGGTCGTCGGGCACGACCGCCCGACCGTGTTGGTGTTCGCCGAGCCCGAGGGCAACGAAGGCGTCGACGCAGCCGTGCTCTCGGGCACCTCCGCGTTCATCGACGAGCTCGCGAGCGAGGGCATCGACGTCCAGGTCGTGTACGTGCTGGGGCCAGTCCAGTTCGGAGACCTGGTCCAGCCGGTGCTCGGCGCGGGCGAGCTCGTGGCTTGGAAGGCGGTTCATGGGGTCACGGCCCCGGTCCTCGCGGACCGTGGCTCGATCCTCGGCCCGAACTACCTCTGGTTCGAGACGGAGATGACCCTGTCGCCGTTGTTCGTCGTGTTCGACGGCGACGGGGTCATGCGGACCTTCACCGGTGTGCAGTCGTGGGACGAGGTCGCGAGCCTGGTGCGCCGCGAGGTCGCGCCGAGGTAGCGCGCGTCAGTAGACGTTGTAGATCTGGCGGTTGCGGTCGTGCCCTGCCCCGTCGACCGCGCCGTGGAACTGCCCCTTGCTGTCGTGCAGGTAGTACCACCACTGCGAATCGACAGGGTCGAGCGCGGCTTGCAGGCTGACCAGCGACGGGCTGCCGATCGCCCCCGGCGGCAACCCGTGCCGCAGCCGGGTGTTGTATGGGTCGCTCTCGTCGCGCAGCGCGGCGAGCAGGCCCTTGCGGTCGTTCCACTCGACGAGCTTGTAGTGGCTGGTCGCGTCGACGCCGAGCTGCCAGCCGTTGTCGAGGCGCTTCCACAAGATGCCGGCGACGACCTTCCGGTTCTGCGGGTCGGGCTCCTCACGCTCGAGCAACGACGCCATCACGACGACCTGGTGCAGGTCGCGCGTGCCGAAGTCGGGCTCCGACGCGAGGAAGCGGTCGCGGAACGTGACGAGCTGCCGCTCGATGAGGTCCTTCGCCGAGAACCGGTCGGGGACGACCATGTAGGTCTCGGGGTAGAGGTAGCCCTCGAGGGTCGGCGACGGCACGTCGAACGGCAGGTCGACCGCCTTGGTGGTCGCGAGCTCGGCGTAGGCGCCCGGCGCGATCCAGCCCTTCGCGACCAGGGCGGCGTCGATGTCGATGATGCGCCACCCCTCCAGGACGGTGAACGGCACGTCGTCGGGGATGGGCGGACCGCACAACGAGGCGGCGACCTCCTCGATGGTCATCGCCTTCGAGATGCGGTGCTTGCCCGCTTTGATGCAGGTGAAGTCGACCTGTCGCAGCACCAGCCGCCACGCGAGGTCGTTGTCGACGGCGCCGAGCGCGATCATGTCGGGCGCGAGGCTGCGGCCGGTCGCTCCTTTCGGGACTTCGAACACGATCTCTGCCGGATCCGACGCGTCGATCGGCGCGGAGACGTCGGCGCACCCGAGCCACAACCACAAGACCACGGAGACCCCCTCTTGGTGCGGCGACCGTACCGGGCCGGGCGGCGGCGCGCCACGGGCTGACCGGGTGTTACGCGCATGGCGCCGGGGAGGTCGTATGGAGGAGCTGAAGGCGCGCATCGAGGCGTCGGTGGACGGTCCGGTCGACGCCGCCGCGGTGCACGAGGTCATCGGCCTGCTCGACCGCGGGGCGCTGCGCGTCGCCGAGAAGGTCGACGGCGCGTGGGTGGTGCACGCGTGGGTGAAGCAGGCGATCTTGCTGTACTTCCGCATCGCCCCGATGGAGTCGGGCGGCGGCGACGGCTTGCCGTGGTTCGACAAGATCCCGCTCAAGCGGGACCTCGCCGGCCAAGGCGTACGCGTGGTCCCCCCCGGCGCGGTCCGGTACGGCGCGTTCTTGGAGCGCGGCTGCGTCGTGATGCCTGGGTACGTCAACATCGGGGCCTGGGTCGGGGCCGGCTCGATGGTCGACACCTGGGCCACCGTCGGGAGCTGCGCGCAGATCGGGCGGGGCGTGCACCTGTCCGGCGGCGTCGGCATCGGCGGGGTGCTCGAGCCCGCGGCGGCGCGCCCGGTGATCATCGAGGACGGCGCGTTCGTGGGGTCGCGGTGCGTCGTCGTCGAGGGGGTGGTGGTCGAAGAAGAGGCGGTGCTCGGCGCGGGGGTGACCCTGACCGCGTCGACGGCGATCCTCGACGTCACCGGGCCCGAGGTGGT
>CAIUDO010000635.1 GCA_903897935.1 uncultured Pseudomonadota bacterium | reverse complement strand
GCAGGTCGAGGCCGAACGCGCCGCCGATCGGGAGCTGCCGGTCGCGCTGCCGGGTCGCGTACCACCCCGACAGGCTCCACTGGTCCGACAGCCGTTGATCGAGTCGGATGTACTGGTCGTCGGAGCGCACGAAGTTGAGCTCGCCCGTCAGGTGCAGGTCGCCGAGGTCCTTGAACCGTGTCTCGACGAGCAGACGCGGCTCGCTCGAGTACTCACCCCGGCTGTTGACGCCGGTCACGACCTCGATGCGCTCGACGAAGAACGGCAGCTCCTCTCGGATGTCGCCGACCTGGGTGCTTACGAACAGGTCGGCGAGCACGAGATCGGCGACGCCTTGCGCGATCGCCTGCGACAGCTCGCCCATCTCCTCGAGCTCCTCGGCGGTGGCGCCGAACCACAACAACGCGTTGATGTCGGCCTGCGGGAGCTGCGGGTCCGACCGCGTGGTGGTGCGCCAGTCCGAGAACGGCCCGTGCACCTGGTAGTTCACCCGGTAGCGCTGCTCGTGGCTCGTGATCTCGGTCATCAGGTCGAAGTCGAGCTCGGGGTCCCAGCTCCAGGGGTCGCGAAACTCCAGGTCGCCCCGGTCGACGGTGAACGCGCGGTCTTGCAGGTACACGACGCCGTCTTCGACGTGCACCTCGCCGACGAGCCCGGGGCGCGCGGTGTCGCCGATGACGCGCAGGCTCGCGCTCGCGGTGCCCTCCGCGACGTTGTTCGCGAGCCGCACGGTGCGATCGGCGTCGATGGTGACGTCGATCGAGAACAGCGGCGCCTCGTCCTGCGGGCCGGCGTCAACCAGGAGCTGGTCGCGCCACTCGACGACCCAGTCCTCCCAGTCGATGCGGTCCGAGAACGTCGCTTCGTCGATGGTGACGTCGCCGGACAGCAGCAGGGCGTCGACCGGGCCGTCGAAGGTCAACGCGGCGTCGCCGATGGCGGGCGGCAGCTCGTCGATCCACTGGATCTGGGCGTCACGGGCGGCGGCGGTGAGCGCGAACCGGGTCGGGGACCAGTCGGTGGCGTCGATGCGGCCCGCGAGGGTCACGGTGCCGCCGCCGAGCCCGGCTGCCCCGTCGCGCAGCACGTAGCCGTCGCGCGTCCCGTCGACGGTCACCGAGAGATCCTCGAAGGTGCCGGGGAACGAGCCGTGCCGCACCAACGACGCGTCGACGTCGACGTGCACGCTGGCGGCTGCCGCGCCGTCCGGGCCGCGCGCGACCTCCAGCCGCACCGCCGCGGCGCCGTCCGCGCGCTGCAGATCGGGCACGACCGCGCGCAGCAGATCGAGGTCGATCGTGCCGTCCCCCGTGACCTGCAGGTCGGCCGCGTCGCCGCGCGCCGCCAGCGCGAAGGCCGTCGGGGGCGCGTCGCCGCCGCTGGTCAGGTCGACGTTGCGCAGCTCGAACGTGGTCCCGTGCTGCTCGTAGCCCCACGGCGCGGTGTTGCGCAGCGCGTGGTGCGCCCAGTCGATGCGCACGTCGTCGAGCGACGTGACGAGGTGCACCGGGCTCGGGTCGTCGCCGAAGTTGCCGTCCAACCGCACCGTCCCGCTGGCCGTCGCGCGCACGGGGGAGCCGTCGGCGGCCACCGGGTAGAGCGCGTGGGCTGGGAAGTCGAGCAGGCGGGCGTCGACGTGGTACGGCTGGTCGTCCCATAGCCCGATCGTGCCGTCTACCTCGATTGTCTCGCCGATCAGCAGCCCGCTGAACGCCATGACGCCGTCGGTGGTCTCGAACCAAGCCGTGCTGTCGTCGACCGCGCGGCCCGCGTAGCGGGAGCCCGTCAGCGAGATGCGCCCCTCCGGCGCGGGCTCCGACAACACCCCGCCTACGTGACCCGCGAGCGATACACGGCCTTGTACCGGCTGCTTGGTCGCCTCCAGCCAGTCGAGCGTCGCGAGGTCGAGGCCGTCCGCGAGCACCTCCAGGTCGAGCGCGTACGCCCGCCCGACGCTCCCGCGCGCGACCAACCCGCCGCGATCCCCAGCCCGGTCGAGCTGCAGCCGATCGAGCGTGAAGATGCCGGTGTCCATGTACGCGACGCCCGAGCCGCCGGTGAACTTGAGGCCGTAGACGTCGAGCCCGTCGGTGCGGATCGTCACGGCGCCGTCCATGTCGTAGACGGGGCCTTCGAGGTCGACGACGCCGGCGAGGTGGCCGGTCAGCCCTTCGAGGTCGACGAACATGCCGACGACGTCCTCGATCCGCCCGTTCGGGACCTCGATGTGTGTCGCCAACGACATCGGGTCCCGGAAGTCGATCAGGAACGACCCCGAGTAGTCGGTGCTCCCGCGCTTCGCCGCGGCGACCGGGAACACGAGCGAGCGCATGTCGGGGCTCTGGATCGTCGCCGAGAGGTGGTCTGCCCACGGCACCCCGACCACGGAGAACCCGTCGATCGCTCCGTGCCCGTCGAAGCGCAGGCCACGCGGGGGGCCGTACAGCCGCCCGACGATGGTGCCGGTGCCGTGCAGATCAGCGCCGCCGAGCGGCCTGAGGTCGTCGAGCACCGCGTGATCGAGCGACGCGCGCAGCGACACCGGCCCGTTCGGGATGAACGACAAGTCGAGGTCGACCGTGCCTCGTGTTCGCATCGCCTGGACGCGGGTCTCGGCGAGGGCGAGGTGGGTGCGGTCGATCTCGAGCGTGCCCTTCGCGGTCCCGTTCGGCACGAACAACATGAGGCTGGCGCTCGGGTCCTGGATCGGCCGGTCGCCGACGCGCAGCTCGCGCACCGCGAGCGCGAACGGCCCGGACAGCCCGAACGGGGACACTGCGCCGGTGACGTGCGCGTCGAGGTCGGCGCGCATGTCCACCCACGGGGTAGGGGCCGCGCCGACGTCGTGCAGGATCGTGGCCAGTGACACGTCTTCGCCGAGCACGTGGGCGTCGATCGCGCCTTCCCGGCTGATCGTGCCGGCGACGAACACGTCGCCGTCCCCGAACCCGACCCGCACCCGCTGCACCCACGCGCCTTGCCGATCCGCGATCGCGCCGAGCTCGAGCTCGCCGATGCGGTACCGGACCATCGGCACCAACGCGCCCGCCACGTCGACGCCGAGGCCGGACCCGAGCGCCGACAGCTCGACCTTTGGGTCGCCAAGCGAGCCCGTCACGCCGATCTCTGCCTCGACGACGCCGTGCAAGGCGGGCAAGCGGTTGAAGTCGGGCTCTGCCGCGCGCGCCGCGCCCCACAAGATCGGCGTGAGGCCGTCGAGATCGCCGCGGACCTCGGTGTCGACGCGGAGCTGCGGCGCGCCTGCCGGGGTGAACGCCCCGTTCGCGACGACGTCGAGCTCCGGCACGGCGAGGCGCAGGCGCTCGAACCGCACGGCGGACGGTCCGGTGACGAGCGTGTTCGCGGTGAGCGCGCCCGCCGTCTCCCAGGCGCCCGCGCGGATCGTGATGTTCGCGCTGGCTTGTTCGGCGTCGATCTCGAGGCGCGACACCTGGACCGCGCCCGCGGGCCAGGTCAGGCGCACGTTGGCGTCGTGGACGACGAGCCGCTCCCATGGGAGGCGCTTCATCGGCTGGTCGCCCGCGGCCACGTTCGCGAACGCGTCGAGCTTGCCTTGCGCGTCGAACCCCAGCGTGACCACCGGGCGATGCAGCGTCACGGCGCCCGGGCGGGGGCCCGCGCGGGTGAGCTGGACGCGCACCTCCACCTCGTCCACCGAGACGATCGGCGCGCCATCGGCCCGCGTGAGCTGCAGGCCCGTCGCGACGAGGCCGAGGGGGAGCGCGGTGGGGTACAAGCTTTGAAGCGTGCATTGCTCACCGGTCTGGTGAGCGATCACGGCGCACAGCGCTCCGGCGGCGCCTTGCCGGAAGTCCGTCGTGCGCGTCCAGCCGACCAACAGCAGCACGACCACCACCACGAAGGCGAGTGCCCCCGTGACCAGCGTGCGGACGCAGCCGGCGTTGGTCGACCTCCGCGTCATGGGCATCGGCTCCGCCGAGCGTTCTCAAGCCAACCGCCGGGCGCGGTGTGTGCGCCTCGGCGTGGCATTGAGAAGCTGGAGCGGGTGACGAGACTCGAACTCGCGACCACGAGCTTGGGAAGCTCGTGCTCTACCAACTGAGCTACACCCGCAACGGGAGGGCTCGTAACGCCCGCGTCGCGTGCCGACAAGGGGTCAGACGCTCCCGGGCGGCGCGAGCAGCCCGAAGCGAAGCCCGCGGTCGGAGACGACGACGTGCGAGCGGCGCGACATCTCGAGCGCTCGATCGAGGATCGTGGCGCCCGCGACGAGGAAGTCGGCGCGATCGGCGCCCGCCGGGACGAGCCGCCGGCGCTCCGCTGGGGTGACGCGCAGCAGGCGGTCGATGTGGCTCGCGAGGTCCGCGCGGGTCAACCGGCTCCCGTGAACGCGCTCGTGGTCGTACGACGTGAGGCCCAACGTCATCGTCGCGAGGGTCGTGACCGTGCCCGCGACGGCGATGACCATCCGCGGCAGCGGGTCCATCCGCAGCCGCTGCATCTCGACGTCGACGTGGTTGCGGAGGCGAGCCAACGCCGCCGCGTCGTGGGGCACGTCGGCGCCGCCCAGGAACGCCTCGGTGAGCCGCACCGATCCGACCTCGAGCGAGACGCGCTCGACGACCCTCCCTCCGACGCCCAGCACGATCTCGGTGGAACCCCCGCCGATATCGACGACCAGCACCGGGCCGTCCGGCAG
>CAIUDO010000634.1 GCA_903897935.1 uncultured Pseudomonadota bacterium | reverse complement strand
CCAGCCGGATGCTCTCGTTCACGCTGCCCACGCTCGCCGTGGCCCACGCCTCACCGCCCCAACCGCTCAGCCACAGCTCGAACCGCGCCTGACCGTCCGTGCAGCCCGGCGTGACCACGTCCGAGATGTACGGCGACGACGACGGCAGCGGCGGCGGACGCGCCACCCACTCCTGGGCGGCGCTCCCGTGCGGGTCAGGACCCGGGCGTGCCCCAGGACCACCCGTCTCCCCCTTCTCGCACGCGGTGAGCACGAGCGCGCCCACGGCGACGCACAACGCCGGCGCCGCCGCGATGGTAGACCGAACCGCCCTCATGGCACCCGCCCGCCCGCGTAGATCGCCACATCGACCCAACCCAGGACGTTCGACGTCTCCGACACGCTCGACTTGAAGCGGAGGTACGGGAGCGGCGCCGTCGACGTTTGGCCGCGGAGCGTCGTAGGAACACTCACGGCCGGAAGCGCCGCTGCCGCGATCAACGTTCCTCCGGCGCGCATGGGCGTGGCGTCGCTGATCGCGCCTTCATCGTACGACACCGCGATCTGGGTCGTGGTGGCGAATCGGCTCTGGACAACCACCGCGACGATCGCCTGCGAGACCTGCAGGCCGAAGCTCTCGACCGTGTGCACGTGATCCCGAGCCGTCCCGTCTTCATTGGAGTGCAGGCGCCCCTCGTAGATCAGCACCCAGGTGCCAACGCCCCCCCCCCCCCCATACCGCCACCAGCCGCGCCCCCGCGGCCGTTCGACATGCCCGCCATCGTTGCCTCCGCGAGCCGAAGCGTTTCGACTCGTGGCAACTGCATATCTTGTCCGATCGTCGAGTCAACAGGGCATTCGATCTTTTTTTCCTGCGGACCCGCCGCGCCAGCCGCACGACGCTGAGCGATGATGCGGCCACCCCGGGAGCGCCGACCGTGTTGTCCTTCGTCGCCACCGCCCTGCTCGGCTGCCGCGTCGAGCTCGGCCCGCCCGCAGCGCCCGCAACCGCCGCCGTCACCGATCAACCCGCCGGCGAGCTCTGGATCTACACCTCGATGTACCAGGGCACCGTCGACGCGTTCACCAAGTTGATCGCAGATGATCTGCCCGACGTCACCGTGAAGTGGTTCACGTCGGGCTCGGAGAAGGTCGCCCAGCGCTACGAGACCGAGCGCGCCGCCGGATCGTCGCCGGCGTGCCTCCTGATGACGAGCGACCCGTTCTGGTACGCCGGCCTCGCCGCGCGCGGCGACCTCGCGCCACACTTCGCGCCGAACGTGCTGCGCATCGACCGCGGCTGGGTCGACCCGGACGGCCTGTGGGTCGCCTCGCGCGTGTCGCTGATGGTGCTGGCCCACCACCCCGAGCGCGCCCCAGACCCGCCGTCGCGGTTCGCCGATCTGCCGGGCGCGGCTGCGATCGCGTCGATGCCCGACCCGCTGGCCTCCGGCACGGCGTTCACGTTCCTGAGCTTCGTCACCCACGACGGCTGGCACACCGTCGACGCCGCGCGCGCCGCCGGGCTCGTCGCGGCGGGTGGGAACTCCGCGGTCCTCCAACGCATCGAGACCGGGGAGCGACCGGTCGGCGTGGTGCTGCTCGAGAACGTGCTCACCGCCCAGCGTAAAGGCGCCCCGGTCACCGCGGTGTTCCCGACCGACGGCGCGGTGTCCGTGCCCGGGCCGATCGCGATCACGGCGGCGTGCGCGAACCCGACCGCCGCTCGCGCCGTGTACGACCTCGTGCTGTCGCCCGCCGGGCAGGAGCTGATGCGGCAAGGCGACATGTTCTCGGTGCTCCCTGGGTTCGCGCCGCCAGAAGGCGCCCCACCGTTCGACACCATCGCGGTGCGCCCGTGGACGGCGCAGCTCGTATCGGAGACGACCACCCACCAGGCCGCGATCAAGAAGCGCTGGGCGGAAGGTCCATGAGCCGCTCGGGCGTCGCGGTGCTGGGGTTGGTGTGGGCCGCGTTGCTCGTCGCCGTCGGGTGGCCGCTCCTCCGGCTCGCCCTCGCGTTCGACGCGTCGGCGTGGGGCGCGCTCGGTGAGGCCGCGACCTGGGCGGCGCTCGCGAACACCGTCGCGCTGACCGGCGCGGTGACGGCGGTCGCGGTGGGCGCAGGCGTGCCCCTCGGCATCCTGGTCGGGCGCACCGACGTGCCCGGCGCCGCCACGCTGCGATCGTTGCTGCTCGTGCCGTACCTTGTACCTCCGTACGTCATGGTGATCGCGTGGATCTTGCTGCTCAACCCCGCGACGGGCTGGTTGAATCAGCTCTTCGGCGCGTCGTTCGATCTGTATGGGTTGCTCGGCATGACGATGGTCATGGGGTTCGAACTCACGCCGCTCGTCGTGCTCGCGACGGCGGACGCGGCGGTCCGGCTCGACCCCGCCCTCGAAGAGTCGGCCCGGGTGGCCGGGGCGAGCCCATGGGTCGTGCTGCGGCGGGTCACCCTCCCCCTCGTCGCGCCGTCGGTGGCGGAGGCGGCCGGCCTCGTCGCGGCGGCGACGGCGGCGGCGTTCGGCGTCCCCTACCTGCTCGCGAGCGGCGGGCGGGACCCCGCCCACGTGCTGACGACCCGGATCTACCAGGCGCTCGACCTCGCGCCCGCGGACGGCATGCCTCGCGCGCTGGCCATGGCCCTGCTCTTGTTGTGTTTCGGTTTGGCGGCCCCCGCGCTGCTGCGGTGGGGCGCGCGCCGGTTCGCGGTGCCGTTGGTGGGGGGTAAGGGGGCGCGGCCGCCTACCCTCACGCTCGGCGCGTGGCGCTGGCCGGCGCTGGCGGGGGCGCTGGTTTGGGTCGGCGTCGGCGGGCTGCTGCCGCTGCTGACCCTCGTCGCGGCGTCGGCGATGACCAGCATCGGGCGCGGGTTCGTATGGGACAACCTCGGCATCGCGACGTGGGCCGACGTGCTGGGCCGATCGATCGTGCAAGAGGCCCTCGGGCGTTCGATGCTGCTCGCCGCCGGGGCGGCCACCGCGGCGACGGCGTTGGGGGCGGCCCTCGCGCTCGTCGCGTCCCGCACGAACCTCCCCGGGCGACACGCCGCGATGATCGTCGCGCGCGCGCCGTACGCGGTGCCGGGGACGGTGCTGGCGCTCGGGCTGCTGTTGGCGTGGTCCCAGGAGATTCGCTTGATCTTCTTCGACCGGGTCACGCTGGCGCTCGCGCTCGCCGACACCGGGTGGCTGCTGGGGCTGGCCTACGCCGTCAAGTGGCTCGCGGTGCCCGTCGGCGCGGCAGAGAGCGGGCTCGCGGCGGTCGACCGGTCCCTGGAGGAGGCGGCGCGGGTCAGCGGCGCGGGGCCGATCGGCACCCTGCGGCGGGTGACCCTCCCGCTGATCGCCACCAACCTGCTCTCTGCGTGGCTGCTCGTCTTCTTGCCCGCGTTTGGCGAGGTGACGGCGTCCGTGCTGCTGACCGGACCCGACACCGCCGTGGTGGGCGCGGTGCTGTTCCAATTGCAGAGCTACGGCGACCCGACCGCCGCCGCCGCGTTGGGGGTGGTGATGGCGGGGTTCGTCTTGCTCGGCAACGGCGCGCTGCGCTGGGTCGGCGGCGCGCGGCGCCCCTGAGTCAGCGCTTCGCCTTCTTGGGGGGTGCCGGCGCTGGCTGCGGCGGAGGGGTGGCCCCCTCCAACACGAAGTCGTCGACGACCTGGCCGCGGAACAACAACGAGCCCTCCGAGGTGCCCTCGGGCACGCAGTACAGCATGGTCACCGTCTCCGTCTCACCGTCCGTGACCGACCGTGAGTGCTCGACGCCCGGCCACGCGCTGGACGGAGCGTCTTCCATGGGGCGCAGGTACCCGATCGTGCTCGTCCGAAGCGCGAGGTCGCGCGTGTAGAGCAGGTAGTTGTTGCTTCCGTAGCCCACGTTCGGGCCGGCGAGGCCACGAAACGAGACCCCGACCTCGAGCAGCGCGCGGCCCACGCCGACGTGGTCGATCACGCGCTCGCCCGCGACGGTCGTCTCGAGCGCGCGCTCCGTGCCGAGCGCCCGCGCGTACGTGACCTCGACCGCGGCGAACCGGCGCGGATCCGCCACCGGGGCCGCTGCTTCCGGGAGCTCGAGGGCGGCCTCTGCGGCCCCGACCCGCAGGGTCGCCGCGCGCGCCGTCGCGGGCACCACGAACGCCCACGCGAACGGCACCTCGGGACGCTCCTTCCATCCGTACGGGCGCGACACGTACAAGGTGGACACCGCCTCGTCGGCGAGCAGCCCCGACACGTCGGCGAGGCGCTTGTACAGCGCGCCGCCGACCGACAAGCCGTGGTTGTCCGCCCCGAACTTGATGGACCCCACCTCGTCGGACCACTGCGGCACGAGCGCGCCCTCGACGACGACGAGCCGCTCTCCGGCGACGGGCCGCAAGCAGTGCCACGGCACGTCCTCCATGCACAAGGCCTCATGGGCGGTGACGGTAGGCCCACCCTCCGCGAACACGAGCGACACGGCCGGCTCGTCGGCGGCTGCGAGCGAGGTAAGGATCGAGATCATCGCGGCTCCTCCGTTAATGCGGAGCCCGCGTATCGCGCGCGAGGCGCCCTCGGCGGAAGCCCAGAGCCGCCGGTCGAGCCTATGTGTCCCACGCGAGGACGGGCTCGAACGGCTTGACCCCCACCAGCGCGAGCAAGCCGGTGAACCCGTCCATGCCCACGCGCTCGAACCACCCGACCGGCGTGCTCGACCGGTACACCCGGAGGCCGACCATCATGCGCATCAGCTCGGACAGCTTCGGGTCCCGACCGCGCGCCGCGACGGCGATCGGGGCCAGCAGGTCCTCCATCCGGGGCCCGGACAGCGCGACGTTGACGACCACGGGCTCCTTCCAGGCGTTGAGGAACCGGTGCGGCGTGTTCGGCGGCACGACGAGCACGTCGCCCGGCCCGTAGTCCGTCGGCGTGCCGGAGACCCAGATCCGGATGCGCCCCGAGACCACCTCGAACCGCTCGGTCTCGTCTTCGTGCACGTGCTCGCCGGGGCCGGTCTTGCCGGGCGCCAGGGTCCAGACGAACCGAAAGTGACCGTCGGCGGCTGACCGCGCCGAAGCAGCGAGCTCGAACAGCTCACCGGTGGGCGGCGACGGGCACACCAAGCCGGTGACCGGGAGTCGAGCGGGCGACGCGAGCGCGGTAGCAGGGTAGGACACGTTCACCTCCTGATGTTAGGAACACTAACATGGACCCCGCACCGCCCGTCAAGCCGTCCCGAAAGAAATCGCCGGATCGCTTCCATCACGGCGATCTCCGTGAACAAGCGGCCGTCGAGGCGTGCAAGATCGTGAGCGAGCACGGCCACGCGGCGCTGTCGATGCGGCGCGTCGCGACCACGCTCGGCGTGACGGAGCCAGCGATCTACCGTCACTACGAGAGCAGGGAGGCGCTGCTCGCCGAGGTGTCGCTGCGCGGCTTCGAGCCGCTCGCCAGCATGATGCGCGAGGACATGGCGGCGGCGGCCGACGCGCTGGACGGCGTCCGCAGGTTCTGCAGGGCCTACGTGCGCTACGCGGCGCAGCACCGCGGCTGGTTCTTGCTCACGTTCTCGCGCGAGATGTCGGAGAGCCCGCACGTGGGCAAGCTGACCAACGAACGAACCCAGGCGTTCCAGCGCGAGCGCTTGAAGCTGCTCGACGCCTTGCGCGGCATGATCCCAGCGGGCGACGACCCGGCGGACCTGTACCGGCTGGCGTGGGGCACCGCGCACGGCCTCGCGTTCTTGGTGGTCGAGCGGGTGTTTCAGCTCGTCCAGACCGACGAGGAGCGGGTCGCGGCCGCGGATCGGGCGATCGACCTGCTGGTGGCGTCGCTGCGGGCCCGCGCGCCACGGGACTGCGACGGATAGGCGTGCGCAGCGACGGAGCGCGCGTGCACGAACCGACCGACATCGACGGGGTGACGATCCGCGGCGGCTTGCCGTTGTTGCCGGTCGACCCCGAGCACGCCGCCGTCACGCTCGCGATCGCCGTGGAGACGGCCCCGCTCCGACTGCCCCTCGTCGACGTCGCCGCGCGCGCCGCCGCCGCGTGCGGGGTGCCACCCGAGCGCGCGGTCGCGTTGTTGGCGTGGTTGCCCGTCTCTCGCGTCGCCGCGTGGGGTGACGACGGCGGGTTGTGCTTGCACCCGGAGTCGGGGGCCGCGGACCTGGCGGTGCGCCTGGGCGCGTGGGTCAGCACCCGCGCCGCGCCCGCCTCGGAAGCCGCGCGCGTCACCGCGTGGGTCGATGGTTTGTCCCGGGCGGCCGCGTCACGCGACGTGCGGCCCGCGCCCGGCGTCCCGTCGCCGCCCGCCCCCTCCGTCGCCGCCGCGCCACCTCCGCCAGCGGCGTTGCCCACCCGCGTGCAGTCGCTGCTGGACGCGCTCGACGCCGCGTTCGTCGAGCGCAGGAAGCACGCCCGCTTCGGGCTGCTCGCGCTCCTCGCCGGCCAGCACGTGCTGCTGCTCGGGCCGCCCGGCACGGCCAAGAGCGCGCTCGCCCGCGCGTTGTGCGCGTGCTTCGCCGACGCGTCGTACTTCGAGTACCTGCTGTCGCGCTTCACCCACCCCGACGAGCTGTTCGGCCCGGTCAGCATCCCCGCCCTGAAGGTCGAGGATTACCGCCGAATGACCGCCGGCTTCTTGCCGACCGCCGGCGTCGCGTTCCTCGACGAGGTGTTCAAGGCGTCGAGCGCGATCCTCAACAGCCTGCTCACCCTCGTCAACGAGCGGGTGTTCCACCACGGCGCGCACCGCGACCCCGTGCCGCTCCTGGGGTTGGTCGGCGCCTCGAACGAGCTGCCCGAGGCGGACCAGGGGTTGGAGGCGCTGTTCGACCGGTTCCTGGTGCGCTTGTCGGTGCCGCCGGTCGCCGACCCCGACGCCTTCCTTCGTGTCGCGACCGGCGACCTCACCCCGCTCACGCTCGAGCCCGGCGCCGCCCTCACCCGCGACGAGGTCGACCGGCTGCGCGCGTCCGCCCGCGCGGTGACGGTGCCGCCCGCGGTCGGCGACGCGTTGGTGGTGCTGTGGCGCACCGCCGCCGATCGGGCGTGGGGGGTGTCGGATCGCCGCTGGCGGCAAGCCGTCGACCTGCTCCGGGTGGCCGCGGCCGCCGCCGGCCGCGCCACGCTGATCCCGGTCGACCTGATGCTGTTGCCCCCCCTGTTGGCTCCGCGCCCCGATCGTGAGCCCGAGGTGGTCGACGCCGTCACCGTGCTCGCCCTCACCCGCGACGCCCCGGCCCACGACCTGCGCGCGCAGTGGGTGCTCCTGGGCCTCGACCGGGTGGCCCCACCCCCTGGGGCCCCCCCGCTGCCCACCGACGCCCTGGAGCGCCGCCACGCGAGCGCGCAGCGGTTCCTGGCGTGGCACCACGAGGTCGTCACCCGCATCGGCGCCGACCGGGCGCGCCTCGAGCGCGAGGTGCTCGGCCACCCCTGGTTGGACTCCGTGCCCACCGAGCTCGTCGCCGGGCACCTCGAGGCCGCGCGCGAGCTCGTGCGGGTGCTCGAGCGCGCAGAGGCGTACGCCGCAGCCACCAGGACCCCGATCGCCGCCGCCCGCGCGTGCGTCGCCGCGCTGCCGGAGGCCCCTGCGCGTCACTTCGGGGTGCGCCCCGCGCTGATCCTCGAGGTGCCGGACGCCGGGGTGTGCGTGGGCCTGACCGCCGAGGGGCAGCGCATCGCCGATCCCCCCACACGATCCGCCGACGTGCCGGTGCTGGCGCTGTCGGTCACCGACCTGATGGACGTGCTCGCGGGACGGCGCCCGCTGCCGTCCGTCATCGGCGACCGGATGAGCCGCTGGCAAGCGACGACCGCGGCGTCGACCCTGGCGCGGCTGATCCACCAGGGGCCAATCCCGGCGCCGCCGCCGTGGCCCTGACCGACGCCATCCGCGCGCACCCGCTGCTCGACGAAGCGGGCGTGGATCCCCGCAGCCGCCCGCGCCTCGACGCGTTCGCGTGCGACCTCGCTGCCTGGTTCGTGGGGGGGCCCCTAGAAGACGCCGGGGCGCCCCTGCGGGTGCTCGTCGGCCTCACCGGAGACAAGCTGGCGGGGCCGCGCGCGATGTGCCGCGGGCGGCCGCTGCTCGCGGTCGAGGCCGCCGCCGCCGCCGCCGTCGCGCTGTGGCCGTGGATCAACGAGACGTTCCCGGACGATCCGCCCCCACCACCCGAGGCGGCGCCAGGGGGGGGATCCGAGGGAGGATCGACCGAAGGCGACGGCGGGGCAACAGGCAGCGGCGGAGACGGCGACCCCGGAGACGGAGACCCCCAAGACGGGGACGGAGCGGGGGGCGACCCACCGAGCGCCCCTCCCGTCGACCGGGCCGTGGACGCAGCGGAGGCGCGCGCGGTCGGCGCCGCCCGGGCCACCCGACTGATCGAGGGGTTGGTGCCCGGCTTCGGCCAAGGCGTCGCGCCCGGGGCGCTCGAGCGCGTCATGACGCAGGACCTCGCCCGGGTCGCCCGCCTGCTCGCCGCGGAGCGGGAGCTCGTGCAGCTCATCGACCGAATCGGACGCATCGAAGCCGAAGACGCGCGCCTGGGCTCCGGCGTGGGCGGCGGCGAGGAGGTGGTCGGGGTGCAGCTCGGCGGCTCGCTCGCCCGCGCGCTTCCGTCCGACCTCGGCCTGCTCGGCGACGACGAGACCGAGTGGCTCGCGTTGCAGCGCCTCGTCGAGCACCGGCTGCTGGAGCTGTCCCTGTCCGGGGCGGGCATCGAGGGGGTCTCGGCGCCCGGGCGGCGCGGGCCCGTCGTCGTCTGCCTCGACACGTCCGGCTCGATGCAAGGGGCGCCCGAGCACCACGCGCGCGCGCTGGTGTTGGCCCTCGCGCGACGCGTCGTCGGGCACGGGCGCGGCCTGTATGTGTTGGCGTTCGGCGCCGTCGGCGAGACGCGGGGCTGGCACCTGCGGCCCGGCGTCGTCGGGGTCGACGACCTGCTCGACTTCCTCGCGTGGGCGTTCCATGGGGGCACCGACCTGGAGGGGCCGCTCGAGCGCGCGCTCGCGATCGCCGACGAGGATCTGCGCGGCGCCGACGTGCTCGTCGTGACGGACGGGTACGTGCGGCTGTCGGCCGAGGTCAAGCGGGCCGTCGCCGAGCGGGCGGCGCAGCGCCGGATCCGCCTGTTCACCGTCGTCATCGGTCGGACCGTGCCCACGTGGGCCCACGCCTTGTCCGCCGAGGTGTGGGCGATCGAGCCGCAGTCGGGCGTGGGCCTCGCGGCCGCCGTGCGCCGGGTCGCGTCACCGCGCGACTGACGTACGTGGAATCGGCTATCCTCCTGGGGGAGGCGTGATGCGGATGTTGACGCTGGGGTTGCTCGCGGCGTGCGGCGCGCCCGACCCACGCCCGACCCCGCCGGGCCCGCCCGACGCGCCGCCCGCAGAGCCGACGGTCCCGGGGCCCGAGACCGAGACCGAGACCGAGACCGACGACACGGCCGCGCCGACCGAGACCGAGGAGACCGAGCGAATCCCCGACTACTGCGACGGCGTCACCCACCCCGCGCTGGTCGTCAACGAGCTCGTCGCCGCCAACCTGGAGGGCATCACCGACGCCGACGGCGCCACGAGCGACTGGATCGAGCTCGCCAACCACGACGTCGCCGCGATCCCGCTCGCGGGCTGGTCGTTGTCCGACGGCGGCGACCCCTGGCCCCTGCCCGACGTCGTGTTGGACCCGGGCGCGCTGCTGCTGGTGTTCGCGTCGGGAAACGACCGCTCCGAAGGCGAGCTGCACGCGTCGTTCTCGCTCTCGGCGGACGGCGAGCAGGTGTCGCTGCTGGCCCCCGACGGGTGCGCCGCCGACGTCGCGTCGCCGGGGCCGCTGTACGTCGACGTCGCGTACGGGCGCCCGAGCGCCGCCCCGGAGGTGTGGGGGTACTTCCTCGAGCCGACCCCGGGCGCGCCGAACATCACGGAGTCGCGCCCCGGCTTCGCCGCCACCCCCACCCTCACCCCACCGTCCGGGGTCACCGCCGGGGTCGTCCTGGTCAGCGCGACGAGCCCGGAGCCGTCGGCGACGATCCGGTACACCCTCGACGCGTCCGAGCCGGTCGGCGCCGACCCGATCTACGGAGGCCCCTTCGAGGTGTCCGCGCCCACCGGGTTCTCCGTCGTGCGGGCGCGCGCGTTCGTCGACGGCTTGTGGCCGAGCCGCGTCGCGACGGCCACCTGGACGCAAGACCCCGCCGTGCTCGGCTACGGCTTGTCCGTGGTGTCGTTGGTGGTCGACCCGTTCGACCTCTTCGACCCCGAGACGGGCATCTACACGTTCGGCCCGGCCGACTACACGCCCTACTACCCGTACTTCGGGGCCAACTTCTGGGAGGATTGGGAGCGCCCCGCGCACGCCGTGGTGATCACCGCGGAGGGTGCGAAGGTCATCGACCAGCCGCTGGGGGTGAAGATCCACGGGGGGTACACCCGCGCGTTCGCGCAGAAGAGCCTGCGCCTGCTGCCCGGCGCCGCGTACGGCCCGGCCACGCTCGACCACCACTTCTTCCCGCTCGAAGCACAGGGCTCGTTCGAGAAGATCGTGCTGGAGGGGGTCGGCGACTGGTGCCCGACCCACACCGAGAACGCGTACGTCGACCAGTTCTTCCGCGACGAGACCGGCGCCCGCGTGCCCGGCCTCGACACGCAGGCGTGGGAGCCGACGGTGGTCTACCTCAACGGCGCGTTCTGGGGACTGTACGCGTTCCGCGAGAAGCTGGACGAGAGCTGGATCTCCGCCCACTACGACGTCGACCCGGACAACCTCGACCGCATCGAGTGCACCGCGGACGGGTCGGACGACTGGTGGCGGGTGTCGCAAGGCGACTGGGAGCGGTTCGACGCGCTCAACGCGTTCGTCGCCAGCCACGACCTCGCAGACCCCGCGAACTACGAGGCGTTTCAACAATACATCGACGTCGAGAACCTCTCGATGGCGGTGTTCGCCGAGGGGTATGCGGCGAACGCGGACTGGTGGAGCAACAACCTGCGCATGTGGCGCGAGCGCGAGGATCCGGGTCCGTTTCGGCACATGGTGTTCGACCTCGGTCACGGGTGGCCGTCCGTGACGTACGACCACATCGGGGTGAGCGCGTCGTTCTCGGGGCCGGGCCTCCCGATCGCGGACGCGCTGCGCAACCCAGACTTCGTGGCGTTGTTCGCCAACCAAGCGAGCGACCTGCTCAACACGAGCCTCGCGCCCGCGCGCGCCGGGTCGACGCTCGAGCGCATGCACGCCCGCATCGAGCCGGTCATCCCTGATCAATACGCACGGTGGTGCGGCGCCGACCCGAGCGCCTGGTACACGAGCGTGGCCTACGCGGACGATTACGTGCGGCGGCGGCCGGACATCCTGCGGGGGCACATCGAGCAGCACCTCGGGTTGCCGGGCAGCGCCACGATCACGCTGGAGGCGTCCCCGCCGGGCAGCGGGCGGTTCCACCTGACCGCGGTCGAGGTCGACGCCCCGTTCACCGGGCGGTTCTTCCAGGGAGTGCCCGTCACGATCACCGCGGTCCCAGAGGACGGGTACACGTTCGTGGGGTGGTCACCCGAGGCGCTCGGTGCCGACCCAACCGCCGTCGTCACCTTCTCGGCCGACCAGACGCTCACCGCGACGTTCGAGTAGCACCCACGCGACGCAGCGTTGCGCGCCGTGCGCCTGGGCGCCGCCCTCCGAGCGTATAGACCTGCGCCACCTCGCACCAAGGTAGGACCTACATGCACATCCTCGGGATCTCCGGCAGCCTCCGGGCCGCCAGCTTCAACAGCGCGCTGCTGCGCGCGGCGGGCGCGGCGTTGCCGGCCGGCCATTCGTTCCAGCAGCTCGACTACGCCGACGTGCCCGTCTACAACGAGGACCTGGGCACCCCCGACAGCGTCGTGCGCGCGCGTGAGGCGGTCGCCGCCGCCGACGCGTTGCTGATCGCCACCCCAGAGTACAACCACTCGGTGTCTGGCGCGCTGAAGAACGTGCTGGATTGGTTGAGCCGGCCGGCGTTCCAGTCGGTCTTGACCGGCAAGCCCACCGCCGTGATGAGCGCGTCCCCGGGGGCGATCGGCGGCGCGCGCGCGCAGCAGCACCTCAAGGTGATCCTGCTCGGGGTGGGCGCCCCGGTCTACCCTGCGGCCGAGCTGGTGGTCGGCGGCGCCGGCGCGAAGTTCGCGGACGGCGCGCTGGTGGACGCGTCGACACAGGCGTTCCTCACGAAGTGGCTGGCCGGGTTCGTCACCTGGGTGCGTTGAGCCGCGGCTAGGTGAACGGTCAGATGCCGAACATGATGATGGCTTCGGTCCAGTTGCGCACCACCAGGTCCTTGACCCCGTCCCCGTCGAAGTCCGCGTCGCCCACCATCGAGTTACCCAGCTCCGACCATTCGTCGTCGCCCCAGTACGTCGCCGTAGGGGTGTATACTCCCGGCATGAGGGGGCCGGACAGCGTCCCTACCGCCCCCACCCCGCACCCCAGGCTCGCCGCCAGGCTGTGTTTGCCCTCACACAGCGGCTCGCCTTCGTACAAGCTCGAGATCGCGTAGTCGGGGGACCCGTCCCCGTCGACGTCGCCGCGGCTCTCGAAGCGCACGGCTTCCCCGTAGACCACGACGGCGTCGGCGTCGTTGAAGCTCTGCGCGCCCGAGTCCGGGAACGGGCCGTAGAAGACGCCGACCGCCCCGGGGGATGTGACCGCGAGGTCGACATAGCCGTCTTCGTTCGCGTCGGCGGCGGACTGCATCTGTTGGACCGCGTCGATGACCGTGCCAGGGTCCGCGACGAGGTGCACGCCGGATTCGTACAACGTAGCGGTCCCGGCCGGGACCTCAGTGAGGATTTGAACTTCGTAGCCGGTCTCCTCCGCATAAGCCGCGACGACGATGTCGTCTCGGCCGTCACCCGTCAGGTCGCCGATCCGGGACGCGACGTCTTGGCAACCGACGTAGGCAGGGTCGGACCAGCCGGTAGACCACGTAGGATCGAGCTCCGCCTGTGTGACACGGGCGGGACCGGGTACAAAGGACAACGTGTTCGGTCCACTGGAGCTCGCGTCACATACCACGACGTCGTCAAGGCCGTCTTGGTCGACATCCCCTACGCCTCCGAGCGTCCACCAATTCTTGTCGGGCCATTGGAGGGTCGAGACGTCGGCGGCCTCCTCATCGGACGCGAACGGTCCGCGCAAGATGTAGGTACCATAACCGTGGTCGGTCGCGATAAGGTCGACGCTGCCGTCCCCGTCCAGATCCCCCGCCGCCGCCACCATGCCGCTATTCTCGTCGAGAGCAACCAAGGCCGTTCCGGTAGCTGCGAGCCGATCCTGGCTCCGCTGGAACGGACCAACGAACAGCAATATCACGTTCGTACCGGTGCCGTCGGCACCGAGTACACCGCCGGTTGATACGAGGTCATCGAATCCGTCGCCCGTCATGTCCGCAGCATCGAGCGTGCGTTCCCCACCAGCACTCAATACCTCAACGAGCACATGTTCCGTGTGCGCGACAGGCATCGAAGCCAGGTCCACGGCCGGGTCACCCGACTCTGCCACGACTCGGCTGCAAGCAACGGCAAGAGCGAGCGGCACCATTTCAGTACTCGCCGAGGTCGAGCATTGGGTACCCACGGTACCAGCCACCCGACACCTCGGTCGGACCGCCATCGCAGGCGTCGAACTGATCGACCCCGAGCGTGTAGTCGGCGGCAACGGGCTTGGCGCCGGAAGAGTCGGATAGCTCCAGCAGCTCCTGCCGCCCGTTGCGCAGCGCCACCAGCCTCATGGTGCCTCCACCATCAATATTGCGTGCTCGCGCTCGTGCTGCAACCCATGACTCGAAGAGCTCGACACTGAAGCGCAGAAGGTGGCCGGACGGCGCGTCATCGTCCATGTAGACGCTCACTCCTCGAATGTCAGCGTAGCGAGGTAGATCTGGGTGCCGTCGGTGCTCGTCTGCGCCTCCAGCCAGCTCGCGTCCGGGTTGTCGAGCGGCGACGTGTAGTTCGCGAACAGCCAGGTGTGCGCGCCGGTCCGGTGCGCCGACACGAACGCGGTGTCCCCGACCCCCGGGATGTCGAACAGGTGCACCACCGACTTGGTGTCGCGATCAAGCTGGTACAACGCAGATCGTTTGGGTCGTGTGCTGTACGGCACCAGCCCGTCGTCGTCCCCGAACGGCCCGCCGACGTCCCGTCGCGCGAGCAGGTACAGATCGGTGCCATGTCGGATGAGCTCCGGGGAGTCATACCGCTCGGGATCGGACGGATCGGAGCACGTCCAGTCGCTGATGTCCTCGGGGGGGGCGGTGCAGACCTTGCTGCCCTGCCCCGTCGCGTCGCCGTCTTCGTTGCGGGTGACCGCCCACAGCCCGCCCGCCTCGTCGAGCTCGATGGCGACCTCCGAGTCCCCTCCCTGATGCACCGGGTCGATGCCGTAGGGTACCCAGGTGGCCCCCCCATCGGACGACTGCTCGAGGTGCACCGACAGGTCGCCGTCGCCGTAGTGATCGCCCGAATAGGCAGTGCGGAGGGCCTCCCCCCCACGCACCTTGAGGTCCCACGGCACCTTCTCGCCCTCCGAGATCTGGGCGAGCGACCAGTCGCCGACCGTACACCGCTCGGCGCGCCACACCGCCTTCGGCTCGAACGCGAGCACGTTGGTGCCGGCCTCGAAGAACGACAACGACAACACACCGTCCCAGAGCAAGAACGCCGGCTCGCGCAGGTCGGTGCCCAGCGCGACGACGAGCTCCTCCTCCCACGTCACCCCGCCGTCGAGCGACGACACCACGTTCATCGTGGTCTCTTCGCTCGCGAAGTGGAACGGCGCGCTGCGAAACGCCATGAACAACCTCGATCCCGCCAGGGTGATCGCCACGTTGTTGTTGGCCGCCTGGGTCACCACCGGGAGCGCCGCGCCAGGCACGACCCACTGCGGCTCCGACACCGTCGGCGTCCACGCGACCGACGCGTCCACCGACCACGCCGCCGGGTCGTCGTCGGGCTGGCCGGCGAACGTCTCGCAGCCTTCGTCCGGGGCCCGGCACGCGGCGATCATCAGCAACAACCAGGACATCAGCCCCTCCCCGCCGCGTCGACGGCCGCTCGGACCGCCCGCACCCGCGTGACGTCGAC
This sequence comes from uncultured Pseudomonadota bacterium, assembly GCA_903897935.1. Lineage (GTDB taxonomy): Bacteria > Myxococcota_A > UBA796 > UBA796 > CAIUDO01. Next base: position 6,944 of record CAIUDO010000634.1, on the reverse strand, counting down.
CGGCGCCCGCCAGTCGCCCCCGACCTTGAGCGCGGTGCCGACGATCAACGCGTCGGCGAGCGCGGACAGCGCGCCCGCCGACGCGGCGTCGACCCCCGATCCGACGGCCACCGGGGCGCCGACCCGCGCCCGCGCGACGTCATCTACGACGACCGGGCGGCCCGTCGCGACGCCGGTGACGATGAGCGCGTCGGCCCCGCAGAACAGGTGCCCGCGCGCGAGCTCGCCGAGATCGAGGTCGGCGGTGAGCGTGTGCGCGGCGTGCTTCTTCTGGACGTCCGCCCAGATCGACACGTCAGCCCCGAGCGCCCGGCGGGCCCGAAGCAACGGTCCGGCGCTCGCTTGCAGCAGGCCTTCGTCGGCGATGTGCGCGTAGGCGAAGGCCTCGACCCGCACGAACCGCGCCCCGGTCGCGACCGCGACGCCGAGCGCCTCGAGGTTGGCGCCCGCGAGCAGCTGGACCCCGAACGGCAGCCCGACCGCGGCGACCCGCGACGCCGCGACGGCCGCGGCGGCGACGGTCTCGGGCGGCACCGACCCGCGCAGGTACGGCACGTCGCCCATGTTCTCGACGATGAGCGCGTCGCAGCCCCCGTCGGCGAGCGCCTCGGCGTCGCGCGCTGCCGCTTCGATCACCTCCGCCATCGAGCCCGACCAACCTGGGCTGCCCGGCAGCGGGCGCAGGTGGACCATCCCGACGAGCGCGCATCGACCGTCGATCCCCAGCCAGCCCATGACGCCTCCGAGCGCGAACGAGGTACAGCGCGGCGTTGGCGGCCGCCACGCGCGCGCCCACGACGCGCCGACGCCATTTTTGCAGCGCCGTTGAATATTCCGCGAGACCGCCGGCAATGCGCGCGGCCTAACAAAACGTGTCGCCAGCGGCGACGATGCCCAAACAGCCAGGAGCGCCCCGATGTCCAGCGAATGGAGCCCCCCGAACAGCCAGAGCGGCCCACCAACCGCGGATCTCACGCAGCTCATGCCGCTCATCGAAGAGAGCTGGCGCCGGCTCAAGACGAACCCCGGCCCGGTTGCGATCGGCCTCGTCACCGGCATGGGCGTCAGCTCGATCGGGATGATGTTCATCTACATCGCGATCTTCGGCGTGGTGATGATCAGCGCGGTCGTAGGCGCCGCGCTGAGCGGTGCGCTCGGCATGAGCGAAGATGCCGCGGCCGCCATGACGTCGGTGGTCATGCTGCTCGCGATGCTCGTGATCTACCCGCTCCTCTTCGGGTTCATCATGGCGGCGCAGGTCATCATGATGCGCGGCGGCCTCGTCACCGCGCGCGGCGGCGCGGCCGACCTCGGGGCGATGTTCTCGGGCCTCCCTCGCATCACCCTCAAGGTGCTCGGCATGACCTTCGTGATGATGTGCGCGATCCTCCCATCGGCGCTCTTGCTCTACATCCCGGCGATCTACCTGGGTATGCGCTGGTCGTTGGCGATGTACTACGTCATCGACACCAACCTCGGCATCTTCGACTGCATGCGGCTGAGCTGGCGCAAGACCGAAGGCAAGGTGCTCGACTTGTTCATCAAGCACTTCGTGTTCGGCCTCGGCGCGTTGTTCATCGGCGTGGTCACCTGCTACCTGGGCTTCATCTTCGTCTTGCCGCTGCAGATGGTCTTCATGTCGTTGGTGTACATGCAGCTCTCCGAGCGCCACGAAGCCGGGTTGCCTGACCCCGACGTGTACGCGTAGGCGGCGATGCGGCTCACGCTCGACGGCGACACCAACACCATCCGCGAGGCCTGGGACCGCTTGTCCAAGGTCCCGGGTGGCGCTGCGTTGTTCAGCCTGCTGGTCGGGCGGGCGGCGCGCTACACCGGGACGATCGGCGCTCGCGTGCAGGAGCTCGAGCGCGGCCGCAGCCGTGTCACGATGGCGGACCGGCCGCTCGTGCGGAACCACCTGCGCTCGGTGCACGCGATCGCGCTCGCGAACCTGGCCGAGCTGACCGGCAACCTCGCCCTCGCGTACGCCCTGCCCGACGACGCGCGCTTCATCGTCGCCGGGATGGACCTCACCTACACGAAGAAGGCGCGCGGCACGATCGAAGGCCGCTGCGTCTGCCCGATCCCCGAGTCGTCCGAGCGGCGCGAGATCCTCGTGCCCGTCACCTTGCACGACGCGAGCGGCGACGTCGTCGTGCGCGCCACGCTGCGCACGCTCATCGGCCCGAAGAAGCAGAAGGGGGCGCCCTGACCGAGGTCCACGGCTCGATTGTCGACGGGTACGAGCCGGTCCGCGACGCGTTCTCCCGCGGCCTCACGAGCGGAGACGAGTGGGGCGCCGGGCTGTGCATCTGGCACGACGGCCGGGTGGTCGTCGACGTGTGGGGCGGCGTCGCCGACCGCGATCGGGCCCTCCCCTGGACCGGCGACACCCGCACCATGTTGTTCAGCGCGACGAAGGGGCTCGTCGCGTTGTGCTTCTTGATGCTCCACGATCGCGGTCTGCTCGACTACGACGCCCCCGTCGCCACGTATTGGCCGGAGTTCGCCGCCGAGGGCAAAGGCGGCGTCACGGTGCGCACCCTGCTCAACCACCGGGCCGGGTTGCATGGCCTCGACCGCCCGGTGTCGCTCGACGACCTCGCGCACCGGCCCGACGCCGTCGCTGCGGCGCTGGCCGCGCAGCGCCCACGCTGGGAGCCAGGCTCAGACCAGGGTTATCACGGCGTCACCTACGGGATGTACGCCCAGGATCTGTTCCGACGCCTCACCGGCGAGACCCTGGGCGTGTTCCTGGCGCGCGAGGTGGCGGGGCCGCTCGGCGCCGACGTCGCGCTCGGCGTCGACGCGTCCGCCGGCGCCCCGATCGCGATCACCTACCCGTCGACGCTGTCCGAGCGCGTGCTGCAGATGGTCCCGAAAGCCCTGTTCCATACGGGCACCGAGGGGCGGGTCTACCGGGACGTCTTGCTCGGCCGGGACGCCGCGCGCGCGTTCGCGCACCCCCGCGAGGTCGGTCCGCGCGGGGTCAACAACTTCAACCGGCCCGAGGTGCGCGCGCTCGAGCTGCCGTGGGCGAACGCGCATGGGAGCGCCCGCGGGTTGTGCCAGGTGTACGCCGCGCTCGCGGAGGGTGGTTCGCTCGACGGCGTGCGGCTGGTCGGCGCGGGGGCCCTCACGCCGCTGGTCACGCGCCAGTCGTGGTCGGAGCGCGACCGGGTGTTGGCCAAGCCGCTCGGGTGGAGCCAGGGCTTCCTGAAGGAGGAAGACAGCCTGTTCACGCCGGGCACCGAGGGGTTCGGGCACCCGGGCGCCGGCGGCGCGCTCGGCTGGTGCGACCCCACCCGGCGCCTGGCCGTCGGCTACGCCCCGAACAAGATGGACCACCGCATCCGCGCGTTGCGCACGCTGTCGATCCTGAAGGCGCTCCGGTCGTGCCTCGATCAGCCCGGGAACGCTGCGTCGAGGTAGTCCACCTTCAGCGCGCGTGCGCCCGCCGCGCGCACGTGGGTGAGGACGTCCTGATGGACGGGGTGCTGCGCGTACGCAGCGAGCCCATCGGCGTCGTCGAACGTCGTGACCAGTGCGAGGTGGGCCGAGCGCGGCTCGGGCAGGACCTCGACGCCGACCGACAGCGACCGCAGGCTCGGGATACGGCCGGCCATGCCGCGGATGCGGTCGGCGAGCGGCGCAGCGTCCTCCGGGCGTTCCAGGGTGAACAAGACGACATGAACGAGCACACGACCTCCGAGGCGCTCGATTGTCTCTCGTGCGGCGCGTGTTGCCGGGAGGCGTTCGATACGACGCCGCTCCTCCCTGAAGAAGCCGACGCGCTGGAGGCCACCGGCCTGGTGCGCCGCCACGCCGACGGCTGGCTCGACCTCGTGCGGGTGCCCGGGCTGTGCGGCGCTACGCGGTGCGGAGCGCTGGATGGGCCGCTCGGTTCGGGGCCGTACCCATGCGCGATCTACCCGGACCGCCCCGAAGCGTGCCGCGAGCTGGAGGTCGGCGGGGACGCGTGCCGGCTCGCCCGGCGACGGGTCGGCTTGGAGCCCTGGCCCGCCGGTGTCACACCCGACGGCCCGTGGGCCGCGCGCCGCGATTGACCCTCCGCGAGCGACGACGACCGAGCTTGGTTGTACGTCGTCCGCACCTCACGGCGCGCACGCCCCCACCGCGACCCCCTGGGGCGTCGGGAGGCCCCGGACCTCCACGGTCATGCCCGACCCGTCCGCGTTCGCCGACCACAACGCGCCGGTGCCGTCTTGCAGGTAGTACAGCCGACCCGCCGGGCTGATGGCTACCCCGCTGCACGTCACGCCGTCCGCGAGGTCGAACAGCGCCGTCGCCCCGGTGCCGTCGACGTTCATCCGCCACATCTGGGGCACCCCACCGACGACGTCCCCGAAGAAGACCACGCCCGCCGCAGCGTCGAGCGCCATACACATCGACTCGATGTTGCGCAGCGCGACGAGGTCCGAGCCGTCCGTGCGCGCGCTCACGAGCCACCGACCCGCCAAACCGGCGTTCGCCCGAGTGAACGCATACACGCGACCGGCGACCTCATCGACCGCGAGGCCCACCCCGAACCCGTCCAGTGACGCTCCGACCAACGACGACACCGCCGAGCGGCTGATGACGACCACCGGCGACGCGCTGCCGTCCCACGATCCGACCCGAAGGTCCCCGTAGTACTCGCCCCAGAACAACGCCCCCGCCGACGTGGTCGCGACGCCTTGCCCGCCGGCGCCGTAGCCGCCGTACACCGCGGTGAGGCCGGTACCATCCAGGTTCACCCGCCACACCACCGGGTTGTTCCACTGCCCGATGTAGAGGGTGCCGGCGGCTTCGTCGAGCGCCAGCGCGCTCACCGATCCGACACCCGACACAAAGGACAGCGCGCCGGCCCCGTCGTAGGTGAACACCTCGGACGTGGTCGGGGAGCCGATGTACACGCGCTCGAGGTCCTCGTCGACGGACCCGTCGCAGTCGTCGTCGTCGCCGTTGCAGACCTCCGTGGCGCCCGGGTGGATCGACCACTCGGAGTCGTCGCAGTCGTCACCGGTCGGCAGCGCGCCCTCGGGGGGCGCGCAGGCGTCGAGCGGGCGGTCGGGGTCGCCGAACCCGTCGCCGTCATCGTCCGGGTACCACGGGGTCGCGAGCCCTTCGTCGACGAGGCCGTCGCAGTCGTCGTCCTGCTCGTTGCAGACCTCGGTCGCGCCGGGGTGTACGGCCGGATCGGCGTCGTCGCAGTCGTCGGCGGTGGCGGTGGCCCCCTTGGGCGGCGCGCACGCCTCGAACGGCGCCAGCGGGTCGCCGTGCCCGTCATGGTCGGCGTCCGGGTACCAGGTGGACGTCGGTGCGTCTTCGTCGACCAGGCCATCATCGTCGTTGTCGACGCCGTCGCAGAGATCGTCGACGCCGCACGCCACGCCGTCGACGGTGACCTCGTCGGCGCCCACCCCGCCGCGCGCGTCGGTCGCGGTGACGCCCCACGACGCGGCGCCGTCGTCGGGGGTGACGAGCACACGCGCGTAGCCGTCGGCGTCGGGGTGCGCGGGCGGTGACGCGCTGGCGGGGAGGCCGGACCACCCGAGCGACAGCGTCGTGAGATCCTCGGTCTCGGCGTCGGTGACGAACACCACGACCTCGACCTCTGCGCAGGCGACGAGCGCCGAGCCGTCGAGGGGCGCGACGAGGGTGACGACCGGCGGGGTGTCGTCGATCACCTTGAAGTCGACGCTGTCTTCGCCCGACTCGCCGCCCGCGTCGACGACGGTGACGGCGACGTTGTAGAGGCCGGCCGGGAAGCCGTCCGCGACGTCGAACACGCTGCCGGACTCGGTCGCGCGCGCGACGCCTTCGAGGGGCCACGGGCCGGCGCTCCACGCGTACACGAGGTCGGCTGGGTCGGTGGTGTCGTCGCCGCCGACCGCCTCCAGCGTGACCGGCGCGTGCGCCCAGAAGACGGCCCCAGGCCCAGGCGCGACGATGGTGACGGACGGCGGGCCCGTCTTGATGGTCAGGCCAGCGTCGGTGCACGCAGCGAACAACAACGGCCACATCGTCGCCTCCAACCAAGGCCGGGCGAGAGCATACGCCAAAGCTGGAACCACGCGCGGACGGTGTGGTCCGTGGGCCCATGCTGACGCTGTTGCTCATCGTTGGGCTCGCGCGCGCGGAGCCGATCCGAGACGGCGCCGACGCGGCGGCGCTCGTGTGGCCGCCCCCCGACGTGTGGCTGCTGGTCGACAAGTCCGACCGCCGGCTCGTCGTCTACAGCGGCGCGACCGCGTTCGCCGAGGTGGTGGTGGGCCTCGGGGACCCGGTCGGCGACAAGGTGCGCCAAGGGGACCGCAAGACGCCCACCGGCACGTTCCGGGTGGTGACGCGCAACGACCGGTCGTCGTTCCACTTGTTCCTGGGGTTGTCGTACCCGGACGCCGACGACGCGGCGCGCGGGCTCGCCGACGGCCTCGTGAGCACGGGGCAGGCCGAGGCGATCCGGGAGGCGGACACCGCCGGGCGGGTGCCGCCTTGGAACACGGCGTTGGGCGGGGCGATCGGGCTGCACGGGGGCGGCGGCGGCGCGGACTGGACGCTCGGCTGCGTGGCGATGGACGACGCGTCGAGCGAGGCGTTGTGGGGGATCGCGCCGATGGGCACGCGGGTGGTCATCCGGGAGTAGGCCGCCCGAAGTGACGGTTCGTCGATGATTGTGCGGCGGCCGCGAGGGCCTCGCGAAACGACACCAAGCACCCGGTGGTCCAGATCGAACCAGTCGTGGTCGGACATCGCGACCTCGAGCGCAGCGTCGGAGAGCGCGTCGCGAGCACGTCGTGAAGGCGGTCTTCGCCCAGGATGCCGACGACGGGTCCAGCAGGTCCAGGGGTCAGGTCGATCACTTTCGATCGGAGGCGTTCGGCAACGGTAAAACGCCGGGTATCAAGACGTCGCGGCCCGATTTCGAAAGTGATCGACCT
>CAIUDO010000633.1 GCA_903897935.1 uncultured Pseudomonadota bacterium | reverse complement strand
GTGCCGGACGTGTAGATGACCGCCAGATCCTGCTCGGGGCGGACGCGCCCGATCCGCGCGGCGAGCCAGTCCAGGTCGGCCGGCCCGGTCGGGGTGAGTTGCTCGAGACCCGGCGCCGGGTCGATCGACAGCATCACGGCGTCGTCGCGCCAGCCGCGGGCCCGCTCGGCGAGCGCGGCGCCTTCGACGACCAAGAGGCGGACCCCCGCGTGGTTGAGGATCCAGCGAATCTGTTCGGGGGTGAGGGTGGGGTAGACGCCGACCACGACGCCGCCCAGCGCGAGCACCGCGTGGTCGACCGCGGACCACTCTGGGCGGGTCTCCGACAAGATCCCCACCGGCGTCCCGTCGGTCACGCCGTAGTGATCGTGCAGCGCGCGCGCGAGCCGAGCGACGTCGCACAGCACCTCGTGGCGCGTCGCCGCGCGCCACTGGCCGCCGTCGAGCCAGCGGACCGCGATCGCCGACGGGTCACGGTCCACGAACGAGCGCAGCATCTCGGGGATCGTCGACGGCATCGTGCCTCCATCGGGGCGGCGGGGCGGGCGCTGCATCAAGCCGTTGCGCTCGACGCCGCGCGGCGGCGACAGTACAAGCCCGCACCGTGAGGAACACCATGGCAGACCATCATGATCCTGGCTCCCCCAAGTACGTGGCGTTGTTCCTCGTCGGGGGGCTGTGCACCGGCAGCGGCATCTTGTCGTTGTACTGGAGCGTCGGCTGGGACGGCGGCCCGTTGAACAGCAACTTCGCCGAGGTCGGGTTCACGGGCATCGACAACATCGCGTTGCTCGGCATGGCCGACTTCGGGATCCCGTTGCTCGCCGCCGGCGTGCTGTTCTTGGTGCTGGCCAACGCGTTCGCGTGGAAAGAGACGAAGGGCTACTGACCGCCCGGAGGTCGTCGGCCTGCATGGACCTGCATCGCGTCGCGAATCGAGTCTGGTCGGTCGGTCGCCGCGCGCACGCGGTGTCGTTGCCGAAGGTGCGTCGCGAGGTCGTCCCGCTCGTGCACGAAGGCGGGTGGGCGCTCAACGCCGCGCTGTTTCGGCCCGCGGGCGTCGAAGGCCCGCTGCCAGCGGTGTTGTTGGTCCCCGGTCTCGGCGCGCCGGGCTCGGTGTTCGAGGGGTGGTCCGAGCCTGCGAACGTGCGGGAGCTCGCTGCGCTCGGCGTCGTCGTGCTCACGATCGACCTGTCGGGGCGCGGAAAGAGCTGGGGGATCGACACCTTCGGCGGTCCCGAACACCACGGCGACGTGCGGGTGGCGCTGCGGTACCTCGCGGGTCGTCCGGACGTGCGGGGAGCCGCGATCGGGGTCGTGTCGTTCTCGCTCGGGTGCACGGCGGTCGCGGGCGCGTTGGCGTCGGGGGCGGCCGACCTGCCGCGCGTCGCGTGGTGGATCGACTGGGAAGGGCCGTGTGACCGCGAGATCATCACGTCGGGCGGGCGCATGATGGACCCGGCGATGGGGCACAGCCTCGCGGACGACGCGTATTGGGCGCCCCGTGAGGCGGTGGTGCACGTCGGGCGGGTCGGCGTGCCGTACCTGCGGTACCAGTCGGAGCGCGACCACGCCCAGCCCGGTGAGTTCCGGCACGCCGAGCGCATGATCCGCGCCGCGGCCGCGGGCTCGTCTCCTTGGTTCCAGCTCAACGATCACGGGCGCGGGTGTGTGCCGGACGCGCCGCGCTGGATGCCGGCGGGCAACCGGGCGGCGCGCGAGTGGATCCGCGAGCAGGTGCGCTTGCTGCACGCGTTGCCATGACGGTGCTCGGCGTCGAGCGGACCGGCCCGGACGACGCGCCGAACGTCGCGTGGATCCTGCACGGCATCCTCGGGAGCGCCCGCAACTGGACCACGTTCGCCCGTCGCATGGCCGATGAGGCCCGGTGGCGGATCGTGCGGGTAGACCTGCGCGGGCACGGCGCCTCGCGGGACCTCCCGGGGCCGCACCATCTGGCGGCGTGCGCCGACGATCTGCGGGCGCTCGCGCACACGATCGGCGCGCCGCGGCTCGTCGTCGGCCATTCGTTCGGGGGCAAGGTGGCGCTGGTGGCCCGGCAGCACCTCGCGGCGCGCACCGTCGTCGTCGACAGTCCGCCCGGCGTCGCGGCCGGATCGGACGAGCTCACGCGGGTGCTGGCTGCGATCGCGACCGCGCCGATGCCGGCGCCCCGTCGCGACGACGTGCTCACCCACCTCCGCGACGCCGGGCTCTCGCCGCCGCTCGTCGCGTGGTTGTCGACCGGGCTGG